>JAGQRJ010000807.1 GCA_020425635.1 Planctomycetota bacterium
CGTCGAGCGTCGGCCCGTCCTCCGCCGAGTTCGGGCGTCGGCGGGCGCGGCCCAAGGGCCTGCGCTTGACCGGGCTCCTCCCCGCTCCGCTGCGTCGGCTGGGCGCTCGGATCCCGCCGCTGAAGCCCCGTCGGCTGAAGGGCCTCGGGTTGGGGCTGCTCCTGGGGGTCGCGCTCCTGGCCTGCGTCACCGAGCAAGCGCCCACGCTGCCCCCCGCGGTCACACCTCCTGAGCCCGAGATCCGTGTGCGCCTGTTCGAGCACCCGCTGGCGAAGACCGCCACGACCACCGTGGGGCTCCAGGGTGCGTGGCAGCTGCAGGGCGAGAGCGGCGCCTCCTACGGCGTCGTGGCCCTGCGCCAGCCGACCCTCGAGGTCTCCCTCGAGCGCGGGGGGCTGCACGTGAAGGGCTTCGACCCCCTGGGGACCTGGCTCGAGCTGCTCCCCCAAGACGACGACGCGACCTTCACGCTCAACGAGCGCACCTACCTCGGCGCGCTCCGCCTGGAGCCCACCGCGAGCGGCAAGGGCCTGCAGGCCACCAACACCCTGGGGATCGAGGCCTACCTGCTCGGCGTCGTCGGCTACGAGAGCCCGCTGGGCTGGCTCGACGAGGCGCTCTACAGTCAAGCGATCGCGGCGCGGACCTACGCGCTGGTGGGGCTCAAGCCCACCCGCGACTACGACGTCGTCGACGACACGCGAGACCAGGTCTACCGCGGACTCATGGACACGCCGGAGCACCGCGCGCGCCTGCGCAAGCTGGTCGACGGCACCCGCGGCGTCGTCGTGACCTACGAGGGCAAGCCGATCACGACCTACTTCCACTCGACCTGCGGCGGCGACACCGTCCCGGCCGAGTGGATCTTTCCTTGGGTTCACGAGCCCTTCGAGCCTTGGTCGGGCGCCAGCGACTGCCCCTGCCAGGCCTCGAAGTACTACCGCTGGGAGCAGCCGCGCGAGCTCGGCAAGGGGCAGGACCCCGACGCCCAGAGCCCCGCTCAGGCGCTGGTGCTGAAGCTTCCGCTGACCGCGGCCACGATCGAGCACTACCCCCGCGGCGGCTACGTGAAGAACCTCTTGCTCACCGACCAGACCGGCGAGGTCACTCGCGTGCCGGGCTGGGAGGCGCGCCGGGTGTTCGGCCTGCGCGGCTACGCCTTCGACGTGCAGCTCGGCGCCGGCGGCATGAGCCTCGAGTTCACGGGCCGCGGCTGGGGCCACGGTGTCGGCATGTGCCAGTTCGGCGCCCAGGGTCGCGCCAAGCAGGGCTGGACGCACGGCCAGATCCTGGCCAACTACTACCCCGGCACGCAGCTGGTCACGCTCCCGTACGCCGCCGAGTAGCCGAGAGCAGAGACAATCCTGCGGGGTCATGCGAGACTTCGCGGCTGGAGGTGGACCATGACCCTCGACGCCGAGCTGCTCGCGCTCCTGCGCTGTCCCGAAGATCACTCGACCCTGAGCGAGGCCAGCGAGGCCGAGCTCGCCAAGCTCAACGCCGCGATCGCCGGCGGCGAGCTCAAGACGCAGAGCGGAAACGCCGCGGAGGGTCCGCTCAGCGGCGCCCTGATCCGGGCGGACAAGCGCCGGGCCTACGTCGTGCTCGACGGGATCCCGACCATGCTCCCCGAGGAGGGGATCGTGCTCCCCGAGGGGCTGCTCTAGCCCGCCCGCAAACTCACCACTTCGTGGTGAGATTTGCGGGCTAGCCCGCGGGGCTGGGCCAGCGGACGCTTAGCCGCCGCGCCCGAGTCGAATGCGTCCGGCCGGGCCCGCCGTGACCTCGCCAATGTGTGCGGCGACGCAGCCGGCGGCGGAGAGGTCGGCGAGGCAGGCCTCGAGGGCGGCGGCGGGCACGCAGCCCAGGAGGCCGCCGGAGGTCTGCGCGTCGTAGGCCAGGCGCACCTCGGGGTCGGGTTGATCGGGGTCCCGGTCGACGAAGGGGCCGGTGGCGTCTTCGTTGTCGCGGGAGCCGCCCGCGAGCGGGGCCTGGGCGAGCTCGAGGCCGAGCTCGAACACCGGGAGCTTGCGCGGGTCGATCCGCAGCCCGACGCCCGAGGCGGCGGCGAGGTAGCGCGCGTGGCCGAGCAGGCCGAAGCCGGTGACGTCGGTCGAGGCGCGCACGCCGTGGCGGTCGAAGGCCTCCGAAGCTGCGCGGTTGAGCTGGCGCATGGAGGCGATCGCGGCCAGCACGCGCGGGTCGGCCTCGTCGACGTGCTGCGCCTTGATCGCGTTGGCGATCAGGCCGGTGCCCAGCGCCTTGGTCAACACGAGCTGGTCGCCCGCCTTGGCGAGGGCGTTGGTGCGCATGGTCCGCGGGTCGACGAGGCCGGTGACCGCGAGCCCGTACTTCAGCTCTTGGTCCTGCACCGAGTGCCCGCCGACGATCACGGCGCCGGCGGCGCGCACGACCTCGGCGCCGCCGCGGAGGATCTCGACCAGGACCTCGGGCCCGAGGACCTTCTGCGGGAAGCCGACGAGGGCCAGGGCCGTGATCGGGCGGGCCCCCATGGCGTAGAGGTCGCTCAGCGCGTTGGCCGCCGCGATCGCGCCGAAGGCCTCGGCGTCGTTGATCACCGGGGTGAAGAAGTCGACGCTCTGGACGAGGGCTTGGCCCTCACCGAGGCGATAGACCCCGGCGTCGGCGTTGGTGTCGAACCCGACCAGCAGGTCGGGGTGCGCCTCACGCGGCAGCAAAGCGAGCACGCCCTCCAGGACCTGGGGGCCGAGTTTGCTCGCTCAGCCGCCGCAGGTGGCGAGGTCGGTGAGTCGGGGTCGCGTCATGCGCGCAGTATACGTGCGCCGGGCTCGGGAGCGCAGGCCTACTCCGCGGGGATCGCGCGGGCGAAGGCGGGCTCGAAGATCTGCGCGTCCCAGGCGGCGACGGTCTCGGGGTCCGCGACGGCGACGTTCAGCTCGCGGCTGTGGTTGATCGCCTCAGCGTCGTGGTTCGAGCTGCCCACGATCGCGAGCTCGCCGTCGACGGTCACGTATTTGGCGTGGTTCACGCCGACGCCGTCGCCCTCGATCGGGGTCACGCCGTCGGTCGAGAACCAGCGCAGGTCGAGGCGCGCGAGCGCCGCGGGCTCGTCTCGCAGCGCCTCGCGCAGGCGCTTGAAGGCGCGGGCGTTGGTTCCGCCTTGGAACGGCAAGCTGACGCGCAGGCGGCCCTTGCCCTTGGAGACGACGACCTGGATCGAGACGCCGCGGCGCGCGGCCTCGACCAGCTCCCGGCGCAGGACCTCGTCGTTGAGGTGCGGGGTCAGGATCCGGATCCAGCGCTTGGCGCCGCGGAAGGCGCTGACGTAGGACTGGGCGGCGGGGTCGTCGATCTTGTTGCTGAACGGGCTCCCGGCCGCGAGCCGGGTCACGACGGCGACGGGCACCCCGTCGCGGAAGCCCGGGTGCAGCGGGGGCGCGGGCGCGGGGAGCGGGCCCTGGGTGGCGCGCTGCCAGAGGTCGGCGAACTCGGCGCGGAGCGAGCTGCCCACCGGTCCTTCGAGCAGGTAGCCGCACTCGTACCACGGGTTCGGGGCGTCCTGGGCGGCGTGCACGTTGGCGCTCGTGACCAGCGCTCGCGCGCCGTCGACGACGAAGGCCTTGGAGTGCAGGTTGCCGTAGATCCGCTGCTTGAACCCGGCGGTGTGCACGCGCAGGTAGCGCGGATCGAACGCCGCCGCGGCCACGTCGCGCTCGAGGTTCTTCACGTTGCTGCGCGTGGTCCAGTGCTTGTTGACGGCGACGAACACGTCGACGGGAGCCTCGGCGCCGGCCTCGCGGCGCGCCTGCTCCAGGCGCTTCAGCCCGGCGAAGATCAGGTCGCCCGCCTGGCAGGGGGTCTTCCAGAAGTAGGTCTGGATCAGGACCTCGCGCTCGGCGCCCGCGATCAGGTCCGCGGCGGCCGCGAAGATCTGCGGGCCGGTCTCGAGCACGCGGGGGGAGACGTGGTTGCCCCCGCTGGTCAGGAGCTCGGCGGGGACGGCGCCGCGATCGGCCGCGGCGAGCGCGTGGGCGTAGACATCGAGGGCCAGCGGGCTGAGCCCGGTCGGGGTGGGGAGGGCGCCGCGCCAGAGCTCCTGCCCGCTGCGGCCCGCGGGATCGCGCCACTCGAGGCGGTAGCCCTCGGGGGTGGGGTGCAGGGTCGCCTCGACGCGCTCATGGGCGAAGCCCTCGAGGGCGCCGCGGGCGCCCGCGCGCGCGAGCAGCTGGCCCACCCACACCCCGTCCTTCCAGCGCAGGCGACCGCGGAGCACCCCGCGGGACGTGCTGCGCAGGATCTGGAGGTCGTGGCCCTGGGGCGTCAGCTCGCCGCGGCCCGAGTAAGGCTGACCGTCGGCGGCGGTTCCCGAGAGCAGGTAGGGGGTCGCGTCGGCGGTGCAGAGGCACAGCGCGAGGGCCGAGGCGGCGAGGAGCGTGCGGAGGGAGAGCTGCATGCCGCGCTCAGCGCACGCTCCATGCCGAGGCGCGTCGACCTCCCGATCGCTCCGCTCGCTGGGGTTGTGGCTTGGTCGGCCCACTCACGACCCAGCGGGGCCCGCGCGCGTTCCAGGCTGAACAAAGCGTGCAACGAGCGCCAGTTGCCTGGGAGGTGGGTCACCCCCCGCGTGTGGAGGCAAGCGCGCGGAGGGGGCGGAGCGACGGTTGACGTAAGTCTATTTTGAGAGAGCAAATGTGAGAATCTCAGCGAGTTTCTTGACAGTGTTATATGACACTGTCATATTGCGGGCATGAGCAAGGAACGCTGGACCCTGGACGACCTGAGCGAGCGCGTGGAAGCCGCCCTCGCGGTCGTCGACTACGTTCCGGCGGAGAGCGCTCGGGTGCGCGCCGTGCCCGATCGGCGCACGATCCGTTACTACACGACCCTGGGGCTGCTCGATCGTCCCGCCGCCCTGCGCGGGCGCACCGCGCTCTATGCCCGCCGACACCTGCTCCAGTTGGTGGCGATCAAGCGCCTGCAGGCCGAGGGCGCGAGCCTCGCGCAGGTCCAGGAGCGGCTCGCCGGGCTCGACGACGCGTCCCTCGAGGGTCTGGCCCGCCTCCCCGAGGTGCTGCCGGCGCCCGCGCCGACCGCGGCTGAGGCGGAGGCCGAGGCGGTCGAGGAGCACGCGTTCTGGGAGGCGCTCCCTCCTCCCGCTCCCCAGGCGCCGCGTCAGGCGCTTGAAGAACCGACCCACGAACACAAAGCTGAGGTCCTGTCGCGTGTGCGGCAGGCGCGTCCGGAGCTGCCCAGCCCGGACGCGTGGACGGGCCTCACGCTCGCGGAGGAGACGATCCTGCTCCTCCCGGGCGCTCGGGCGTTGAGCGCAGACGACGCAGCAGCCCTCCGCCAGGCGGCGGAGCCGTTGCTGCGAATGCTGCGCGCGCGAGGGATCGCATGAGCGAGGAGCCTGCCGCTGTGATGTTGCCCCTGTTGACCGAAGACGAGATCGCCCGCTGCTGCCCGCAGCCCTCCACCGACGACGAAGACTACGGCTTCGGCGCGCTGCGCACCCCGCAAGGGAACCTGCCGCTCAAGCTCATGGACGTTCAGGTCAAGGTCACGGGCCTGCTGGCCCAGACCCACCTCCGCCAGACCTACGTGAACACCCTCGGGGTCCCCCTCGAGGCGACCTACATTTTCCCCCTCCCGGACCGCGCCGCGGTCAGCGCGTTCACCCTCGTGGTCAGTGAGCGCACGGTGGAGGGCGTGCTCAAGGAGCGCGGCGCCGCGCGCCGCGAATACCAGCAGGCGATCGACACCGGGCACCGCGCCGCGATCGCCGAAGAAGAGCGCCCCGGCGTCTTCACCCTCCGGGTCGGCAACGTGCTCCCGGGCGAAGAGGCCAGCGTGCAGCTCGTCCTCGACGGCCCCGTGCACTACGCCGACGGCGAGGCGACCTACCGCTTCCCGCTCGTGGTCGCGCCGCGCTATATCCCGGGCGGCGCCCGCGGCGGGCCGGCGGCCGGCAGCGGCGTGGCCAACGACACCGACGCCGTCCCCGACGCCTCGCGGATCACGCCGCCGGTGCTGCTCCCGGGCTTCCCCAACCCGGTGCGCTTGACCCTCGCGGTCGAGCTCGACCCGGCCGGCTTGCCGCTGGGCGCCGTGCGCTCGAGCCTGCACGCGGTGCGGACGCAGGTGCACGAGGGCACGCAGCGGATCGAGCTGCGGCCGGGCGAGCGGCTGAACCGCGACTTCGTGCTGCACTACGCCCTGGCGGCGGAGGCTCGCGGCTCGAGCTTGACCTTCCACCCGGACCCCTCGGCGACCGGGGAGGGCACCTTCCACCTGACCCTGGTGCCCCCGGCCAGCCACGCCAAGGTCGCGACCCCGCGCGACGTGGTGTTCCTCCTCGACCGCTCGGGGAGCATGGGCGGGTGGAAAATGGTCGCCGCGCGCCGGGCGACGGCGCGCATGATCGACACCCTGACCGACCACGACCGCTTCAGCGTGCTCGGCTTCGACCACGCGATCGCCGAGCCCCCGCGGCTCTCGGGGCTCGTGCCGGCCACCGACCGCAACCGCTACCGCGCGGTCGAGTGGCTCGGCAAGCTCGAGGCCGCCGGCGGCACCGAGCTCGCGCAGCCGCTGCACCGCTCGCTGCAGTATCTCCAGGGCGACGAGACCCGGGACCGGATCGTGGTCCTCGTGACCGACGGCCAGGTCGGCAACGAAGATCAGATCCTGCGTACCCTGGCCCCGCACCTGGCCGGGCTGCGGGTGTTCACCCTCGGGATCGACCGCGCGGTAAACGCCGGCTTCCTGCGCCGCTTGGCTGGGCTCAGCGGCGGATTCTGTGAGCTCGTCGAGAGCGAGGACCGCCTGGACGAGGTCATGGACCAGGTTCACCGTCGGATCGGGACCCCGCTCTTGACCGACCTGCGCCTCGAGGGTGTGGGCCTCGAGCTCGTGCCCGGGAGCATGGTCCCGGCGCGTCTGCCCGATCTGTTCGCCGGCGCGCCGCTGCGGATCCTGGGGCGCTACCGCGGGACGCCCGGCAAGCTCACCGTGCGCGCCTTCGACGCGGCCGGGAGCGAGGTGATCGAGCAGCTCGCCGGCGTCGCCTGCTCGAGCAGCGTGGCCCACAAGGTGTGGGCGCGCGGCCGCGTGCGCGACCTCGAGGACCGCTACGTGACCACCTCCGACCGCAGCCTGGCCGGGGAGATCACCGCGCTCTCGCTGCGGCACGGGGTCCTCTGCCGGTTCACCTCCTTCGTCGCGGTCGACCGCGCCGAGGTCGCGAACCAGACGGGGCACGTGCACAAGGTGACCCAGGCCGTGGAGCAACCCGACGGGTGGGGCGTCGACGTCGACGAGCTCGAGCTCGGCCCGATCACCCTCGGGGCCGTGGGCGGCATGCCCGCTTCGGCGCCGCTCGGCTCCTTCGCGGCCCCTGCGGGAGCCGGCGGCGGTGACCCCTTCGGGGCGCCCAGCGCGGATCCGTTCATGGGAGGCCGGGGCGCGCGCATGGACCTGCCCGTGAGCATGGTGCAGGAGGAGTCCGCCTGCGCGCCGCCGCCTCCGCCCATGAAGTCGGCGCGCCGCCGGAGCAGGGACGCGTCCTCGGGCATGACCGGGAGCATGAGCTCCCGGTCCGGGGGCATGCCGCCCCGGGTCTCACGCCCCGCGCCGAGCTTCATGCCTGCGCCCCAGTCGGGCGCACCCCGCCCGCCGAAGCAGGAGGCAGCCTCCAGCGGCTTCAACCTGCTCGCCGCCTACCAACGCCGGGGGCAAGACCTGCTCAAGCTGTTGGACCAGGCGCGGGACGCCGCGAGCGACCTGCGCCAGCGCGAGCTGGGCAAGCTGGTCGTGCTGTTGACCACCCTGATCGAGGACCTGGCCTCGGTCGGCGGCGACCCCGCCGCGGTGGCCGAGCTCGAGCGGCTGCGCGACGCGCTGCGCGGGGCACAGCGCGGGGCGCTGGCCCCGGCCGAGCTCGACGCCCTCGAGCGTCAAGCCAGGCAGACGCTGCAGCGCTTCGTCGACCGCGCCCAGGGGACGCCCGTCCCCCCGGCGCCGGCGCAGCCGCGCGAAGGCTTCTGGTTCTGAGCGCAGCGATCGAGCCAAGTCAGCCCGACGTCCCCTAAGGGCTGGCAGCGGACCTCCTGAGGGTTGGGAGGGGATCGGCGCCCCAGGCACGCGAGTGCCTGGGGCGTCGGTCTGTACCCGAGCCCGAGACCGAGCCCGAGACCGAGGCCTCAGGCCACCAAGCCGTAGGGGCGGCGTTTGCCTCCGCTCGCGGTCCCGCTCCTAGAGCTTGGCGTGGGCTCCGTCGCAGTAGGGTCCGTTGGCGGTGCGCTTGCAGGTGCACAGCGCGCACTTCTTGGCCTCGGTCAGCTCGAAGCGCTGCGGTCGGAAGGTCGTGCCTGCGTGCGAGCCGTCGCAGTAGGGCTGGTTCTTGCTCCGGCCGCAGGTGCACCAGAAGTATTCGCCCGCCGCCAGCTCGCCCACCACGGGGCGCGTGCCGCCGATCTCCGCTTCGTCGCTCATGCCACCACCTTCCTCGGCGGCGATTCTACGGTCCTTCGCGGCGGCGTGTAGCATGCGCCCCCGGAGGGCCCATGAACCGTCTGCTGCTCGCTTGCTCCTTGCTCCTGCTCACGCCCGCCTGGGGCCAGAGCCCCAACGGCGACGCGCTCTTTCGTCAGCTCGAGGACGAGCTGCCCACGCCGACCTCGACCCGCGCTGCCTCGGGGGCTCCCGGGCACGACTACTGGCAGCAGCGAGTCGACTACGCGATCGAGGCCAGCCTCGACGAGTCGACCCACGAGATCCGGGGCAAGGAGCGGATCGCCTACACCAACCACTCCCCGGACACCCTGCGCTACCTGTGGGTTCAGCTCGACCAAAACCTCGAGGCGCCCGACGCCGAGGCGCTGCGGATCCGCACGACGGATCCCGTGGGGAAGGAGGCGAAGAAGTCCTACCAGGAGCTCGGCTTCGAGCTCATGCGCGAGGCCTTTCCGGGCGGACACACGATCGAGGCGGTGACCGACGGCGCAGGGCAGGCGCTCGCGCACCGGATCACGGGGACCATGCTCCGGATCGACCTCCCGCAGCTGCTGGCGCCTGGTGCGACCCAGCGCCTGGCGATCGCCTGGCGCTACACCGTGCGCGACATTTCGACCTACTACAGCCGCACCGGCTACGAGCGGATCAAGGGCGACGAGCAGAACGCGATCTACACGATCGCGCACTGGTACCCTCGGCTCGCGGCCTACTCCGACCGCTACGGCTGGCACGTGCACCACTACGTGGGCGAGGAGTTCGCCCTCGAGTTCGGCGACTTCGAGGTGCAGCTGACCGTGCCGGCGGACTTCGTCGTGGCGGCCACCGGGGAGCTGCAGAACGCCGACGTCGTGCTCACCCCGACCCAACGGGAGCGGCTCGCGGCCGCGCGCACCGCGGAGGCCCCGGTGTTCGTCGTAACGCCCGACGAGGCCAAGGCGGCGCAGGCGTCCAAGGCCGAGGGCACCAAGACCTGGGCCTTCGCGGCCAGGAACGTGCGCGACTTCGCCTGGGCCGCCTCGCGGAAGTACATCTGGGACGCCTGGGGCGTCAAGGTCGGCGAGCGCACGGTCATGGCCATGTCGGCCTACCCGAACGAAGCCGAGCCGCTGTGGAGCCACTACTCGACCCACGCCGTGGCGCACACCCTCGAACACTACGGGCGCTACCTGCCGTATCCCTACCCCGTGGCTTGGTCGTGCAACGGCGCCGTGGGTGGCATGGAGCACCCCATGGTCTCGTTCCAGAGCGAGCGCCCGGAGCCCGACGGGACCTACAGCGCGGGGCAGAAATACGGGCTGATCTCGGTGATCGTGCACGAGGTCGGGCACAACTGGTTCCCCATGATCGTCAACAACGACGAGCGCCGCTGGCGCTGGATGGACGAGGGCTTCAACTCGTTCTTGCAGCAAGTCGCCGAGGGCTATTGGGAGCAGGACTACCCCTCGCGCAACGACTTTCGCCGCGAGCGGATCCTGGGCTACATGGCCAAGGCCGACGATCAACCGATCATGACCAACACCAGCCTCTTGATCGAAGGTGGCAACAACGCCTACGCCAAGACCACCCTCGCGCTGACGGTGCTCCGCGAGGCCGTGCTCGGGCGCGAGGTCTTCGACCAGGCCTTCAGCGAATACTGCCACCGCTGGGCGTTCAAGCGGCCCATGCCCGCCGACTTCTTCCGCACCATGGAAGACGCGGCGGGGGTGGACCTCGACTGGTTCTTCCGCGCCTGGTTCTACGGCACCGACCACGTGGACCTCGCGGTCACCGGGGTGCGCGAGCTGACCCTCCTGACTCGCGAGCCCGAGGTCGACAAGCCTCGCGCCAAGGCCCGCGCCGAGGCCGCGCGCCAGAACGGTCGCTTGGCGCGCAACGCGAAGCAACCCAAGCGCGTCGATCGGCACCCCGGCCTGCGCGACTACTACAACGACTACGACGAGCACGCGGTGACCGCGGCGGATCGCAAGGCCTACGCTGAGCTCGTCGAGAAGCTCGAGCCCTACGAGCGCGAGCTGCTCCGGCTCGGGCGCCGGATCTACGTCGTCGACTTCGAGAACGTGGGCGGCGTGCCCATGCCGCTCCCGCTGACCTTCCACTTCGTCGACGGCACCCGCGAGACCCTCCAGGTCCCGGCCACCGTGTGGCGGCGCTCGATCGGAGGCAAGGTCTCGAAGCTGTTCCTGTTCGAGCGGGAGCTGGCCCGGGTGGTCGTCGACGCCGAGGACGTGCAGGCCGACGTGAACCCCGAGAACAACGCGTTCCCCCCGGCGATCCGCTCCGGCACCCTCGAGCTGACCAAGGAGGAGGAGCAGCCGAACCCCATGCAGCTCGAGAAGCAGGCCGCGGAGGAGGCCGCGAAGCAGGCCGAGGCGCCGCCCGAGAAGGAGTGATCCGGGCTCAGCCGGGCTCGCCCGTGGCGGCGCCCAGGTCGCTGCCGTAGCGGAACAGGCGCAGCGGGCCGCGGAGGGCTCGCCAGCGCTCGAGGCAGGCCCGGCCGGCCGGAGAGGCGACGACGCCCGCACGGGTCTCGAACAGGTGCGCGCCGGTGTCGCCCGAGCTCCAGGCGATCACCCCGCTGAGGTCGGGGCGGTCGCCCTCGGGGCCGTGGCCCTCGAGCCACAGGCAGTCGAACTCGCGGCACTCCTCGGGGCGCTCGGCGTGGATCCCGCAGCCCACGGCGCACTGGTGCGGGCAGCGCGTCCAGTCGGGCTTGTCGAGGGAGGGGATCGCTTCGACGCCGCAGCAGGCCTGGCACGGCCCGCACACGCGGCTCACGGCGTGCGCGGGTCGATCTGCGCCCCGTCGTGGTAGAGCCAGCGTCCGTCGTGGCGGCGAAAGCTGCTGCGCTCGCTGAACGACAGGTCGTCGTCGCCCTGGCGCAGGCGCGCGTGAAACAAGACCCAGCCCGTGTCGCCGTCTTCGCCGTGCTCGCGCACCTCGAGGCCCTCGAAGGCCGTGCGCGCGCAATAGTGGCGCAGCTCGATCTCCCAGGCCGCCGTGTCTGGGCGGTAGTGCGCGCCCTCGGGGTCGGTGGTCAGCTGCAGGTACGAGACGTCGCCGAGGGCATAGGCGGCGTAGCGCGAGCGCATGAGGGCCACGGGGCTCTCCGCAGGCGCGCCGCGGTGCAGCGGGCGGCAGCACTTCTTGAACTTGGCCCCGCTGTGGCAGGGGCAGGGCGCGTTGGGGGAGAGCTTCACGCTTAGCCCTGCGCCTCGCGCACGCGGGCCGACATGGCGGCGACCTGGGTCTGCTGCGCCTTGCGGAAGGTGTGCAGGTCTTCGCGCAGGTCCGGGCGCGAGATCGCCAGGATCTGCACCGCGAGGATCCCCGCGTTGCGCGCGCCGCCGACCGCGACGGTGGCCACGGGCACGCCCTTGGGCATTTGCACGATCGAGAGCAGCGCGTCGACGCCCTGCAAGGGGCCGTTGGAGACCGGGACCCCGATCACGGGGAGCGTGGTCAGCGCGGCGAGCATGCCCGGGAGGTGCGCCGCGCCGCCGGCGCCAGCGATCAAGACCTGCAGCCCGCGGTCCTCGGCCTCCAGCCCATAGCGCATCATCTTCTCCGGCGTGCGGTGCGCCGAGACGATGTCTACGTCGTAGGGGATCGCGAACTCGTCGAGGGCGTCGAGCGCCCCCTGCATGGTGGGCAGGTCAGACTCGCTGCCCATGACGACGCCGACGACTGGAATGCTCACGTTAGGGCTCCTCCCTGGCCGCTACTCTAAGCACTCCGCGCAGCCGGCGCGCCTCCCTCAGGGCCGACTCCGCGTCGGGGCCGACCACGGTCACGTGGCCCATTTTCCGGCCCGGCCACACCTCGGCCTTGTCGTAGAGGTGCACCCGCGCGCCGGGGGCCTGGCGCGCGACCTCCAGGCCCTCGATCCCCGGAGCGCCGCGACGCGTACCGCCGCCCACGACGTTGACGAGGGCCACGGGTGCCTCGAGGGTCGCCGGGCCCAAGGGCAGCCCGCACACCGCGCGCAGGTGCTGCTCGAACTGGCTCGTGGGTGAGGCGTCGAGGGTGTGGTGTCCGCTGTTGTGCACGCGCGGGGAGACCTCGTTGACCAGGAGTCGGCCGGCGGCGTCGAGGAAGAGCTCGACCGCGAACACCCCGACCCCGCCCAGGCCGACGACGGTGCGCTCGCCCAGGGCGCGCGCGGCGGCGAGCACCTCCGCGGGCAGGCGCGCCGGGGCGAGCATGACGTCGAGCCGGTGCGCCTGCGGGTCGACCTCGACCTCGCATACCGGGTAGACCGCGACCTCGCCGGAGCGGGAGCGCGCGACGAGCACCGCCAGCTCGCGCGCGATCTCGACCTGCGCTTCGAGCACCGCAGGGCCGGGGAGCAGGCGGGCGAAGTCGGCGGGCGTGCGCACGACCTGGACGCCGCGCCCGTCGTAGCCGCCGCGGCGCAGCTTCTGCACCAGGGGCAGGCCGAAGGCCTCGCAGGCCTCGGGCGTCGCCGCCTCACAGGGCGCGAAGCGGGGGCCGGGCAGGCCGAGGGCCTCCAGGCGTTGGCGCTGGGTCAGCTTGTCCTGGAGCTGCTCGAGGCACTCCGGCGCAGGAAACACCGGGACGCCCTGAGCCTCGGCCGCGCGCAGCGCCGCGACCCCGACGTCGTCGCGCTCGAAGGTGATCACGTCGACGTGGCTCGCCAGCGCCAGGAGCGCGCTGGCGTCGTCCCAGTCGCCCACGAGCCCCACGTCGGCGCGCGTGAGCGCGGGGGCGCGCGGGTCCCGGTCCAGGACGGCGACGCCCAGCCCGAGGGCGTGGGCTGCGTCGCAGAGGAGCGCGCCGAGCTGGCCGCCTCCCACGATCCCCACCCAGGAGGACTGCTCGTTCATACGACTCCTCGGGACGGCCGCGCTGTGGGGCGCGGGCTACTCGGGGACGATCAGGTTCGCGCTGAGGTGGAGCTCGGGCTCCTTGCTCGGCTTCTCCACGCGCCACACGTCGTAGATCCCGCCGCCGATCCGCGGCTTCACCCAGGCGAACTCGTAGCGCTTGGTCTTGGGGTTGTAGACCCCGCCGAGACGGGTTCCGGGCGGCGCGGACGCAGACTGCGACGTGTGGAACTTCATGCGGGCCTCCCCCAAGCCCCCTGTATACGCCACTGGGGCGACACCTGCGAGCAAAACCCCCGGAGGGACGGGCTACAGTGGCGGCATGCGCGCTCCCCACAGCACCGCTCATCCTGGAGTCGACCCGTGATCGTCGTGGGCCTTGCCCTCGCCGCGCTCGTGTTCGTCGGCGCGGGGATCGCGCTCGCGGGCCGCACCAAGGCACCCTGGCGCGTGCGCTTGCTGTCCTTGCTCGGCGGAGCCATCGCGCTGGGGGTGCTCGGCCCACGCCTCGCGCTCGAGCTCACGCAGCTCTACGTCGACTGGAAGGCGCCCGCGTTCGCGGGGATCGACCCGGCCCTGAACCGCTTCGAGGCGCGGGTCGTGGTCGAAGGGCTCGAGGCGCCGGTGCACGTGACCCACGCCGGTGACGGCTCCGGGCGCCTGTTCGTGGTCGAGCAGTGGGGGCGAGTGCGGATCGTGAAAGACGGCGCCCTGCTCGAGGCGCCCTTCCTCGACCTCGGCGACGAGGTGTGGGCGGGGGGCGAGTGCGGCCTGCTCTCGATCGCGTTCCACCCGGACTACGGCCGCAACGGCCGCGCCTTCGTCAACTTCACCCGCAAGCGCGGCGCGCTCGAGACGGTGATCGCCGAGGTCGCCCGCTCCGCCGACCCCGACCGCGCGGCCCCTGGCTACCGCGAGCTGCTCGTGTTCACTCAGCCCTACGCCAACCACAACGGGGGCCTCGTGGCCTTCGGCCCAGACGGGCTGCTCTACGTGGGCACCGGCGACGGCGGCTCGGCCAACGACCCCCTCGGCTCGGGGCAGGACACGCGGACCCTGCTCGGCAAGCTGCTGCGGATCGACGTGAACACGAGCGGCGAGCAGGCCTACGCGATCCCGGCCGACAACCCCTTCGCCGACGGCGAGGGGGGGCTCCCCGAGCTCTATGCCTGGGGCTTGCGCAACCCGTGGCGCTTCTCGTGGGACCCCGCGCAGCCCGAGCGCCTGTTCGTCGCCGACGTCGGGCAGGACCGCTGGGAAGAGGTAGACCTCGTGCGCCGCGGCGACAACTGCGGCTGGAACCTGAGGGAGGGGCTGCACCCCTTTCGCGAAGGCGAGGCCGCTGGCCTGGTCGAGCCGATCCACGAGTACGGGCACGACGTCGGCTACTCGATCACGGGCGGCCACGTTTACCGCGGGGCTGCGCTGCCCGAGCTGCAGGGGGTCTACGTGTTCGCCGACTACGCCCCGGGGCCGCTGTGGGGCCTACGCCAACAGGGGGGGGCCTGGAAGGTCGAGGTCTTGGGCGAGCACCGCTTCCGGCTGAGCTCCTTCGGCGTCGACCAGGACCAGGAGCTCTACGCCTGCGACCGCGAAGACGGGCGGCTGCTGAAGCTGGTCCGCGTGGACCCATGAGCGGCCGCGCGTCCAGGAGCCTGCTGCTCGCCGTGACCTTGTGGGGGTGTTCTCAGCCGGGCCTCGACGACGCCGGGATCGCCGCGGTGGGCTCCGCCAGCCTCGCCGCGGTGGTCACCCCGCAGCCGCGGGCGCACGCCCACAACGACTACGCGCACCCGCGCCCCTTGCTCGACGCGCTCGAGCACGGGTTCTGTAGCGTCGAGGCCGACGTCTACCTCGAAGGAGGAGCGCTGCTCGTCGCGCACCTCCCGTTTCAGACCACCCCGGCGCGCACCCTGCGCGGGCTCTACCTCGAGCCCCTGCGTCGACGGGTGGCGGCGGCTGGCGGTCGGGTCTACCCAGGGCAGGGGTTCACGCTCCTGGTCGACGTGAAGTCCGACGCAGAGGCCACCTACGCCGCGCTGCGAGCGCAGCTCGCCGACTACGCCGACCTGCTCACCGAGTTTCGCGCCGAGGGCGTGGAGGAGCGGGCGGTGACCGTGCTCGTCTCGGGCAATCGCGCGCGGGCCGCGCTGGCCGCCGAGTCGCCGCGCTGGGCCGCGCTGGACGGCCGCCTGCCCGACCTGGAGGGCGACGCGCCGAGCGCGTTGATCCCGCTGGTGAGCGCGCGCTGGTCGGCGGAGTTCGCCTGGGACGGCGCGGGCTCCATGCCCGAGGGAGAGCGCGCGCGCTTGCACGAGCTGGTGCGCCGGGCGCACGCCCAGGGTCGTCGCCTGCGCTTCTGGGGGACCCCCGAAGCGCCCGCGCTGTGGAGCGAGCTGCGCGCCGCCGGCGTGGACCTGATCGGGACCGACGAGCTCGAGCGCCTGCGCGCGCACCTCGAGGGCGAGTAACGGGTGCCAGGCCACACGTCTCAAAACTCGCTTCGCTCGTGGATTCGAAGTGTGGCCAGCAGGGTTGCTTTAAGCTCTCCTTGAAAGGTCAGGCCTGACGGGTGACCTGGGGGGAGGCTGCATGAGCGACACACGACGACGCGCGCGGGAGCTGAGGGATCACGCCCTGGCGGCCGGAGAGCCTACGGCCTGGTTCGAGCGGCTCTACGCCCACGCGGGAGAGGATCCGGCGTCGATCCCTTGGGCCGACCTGGCCCCCAACCCGCACCTGGTCGAGTGGTGCGAGCGCGAGGGAGCGCGGGGACCCGGGCGCGCGCTGAAGGTGGGGTGCGGGCTGGGCGACGACGCCGAATACCTGAGCAGCCTGGGGTTCGACGTGACGGCCTTCGACGTGGCCCCGACCGCGATCGCGCATTGCCGCGCGCGCTTCCCCTCGTCCCGCGTGGACTACCGGGTCGCCGACCTCCTCGCCCCGGAGGACCTCCCGGGCGAGGGCTTCGACCTGGTCGTCGAGGCCTACACGCTGCAGGTCTTGCCACCCGAGGTGCACGCCGAGGCGCTGGCGCGGGTCGCCGCCTGGGTCCGCCCCGGCGGGCGCCTCTTGCTCGTGTGCCGCGGCCGCGAGCCCGGGGAGGCCTGCCCCAGCCTGCACTGGCCGCTGACGCGGCCGGAGCTCCAGGCGCTGACCTCGGCGGGCCTGCGGGAGGAGCGCTTCGAGGACTACCTCGACGACGAGGTCCCGCCCGTGCGCCGCTTCCGGGTCACGTTCGCGCGCGAGCCGGGCTGAGCCTCCCGCGCACGCGGCGGCAGAGCCGCCGACTCGCTCCGGCGCAGCCCGCCTGCTTCGCAGGCGGCTACCCCGCAAACTCACCACTCGCTCCGCTCGTGGACGCGAAGTGCGGCCAGCAGTGTTTGAGACAGTGAGACCCGGCCTGCGGCCGACTACACACTGTCGCTTGCGCCTCGCTCGCGGCGGCAGAGCCGCCGACTCGCTCCGGCGCAGCCCGCCTGCTTCGCAGGCGGCTACCCCGCAAACTCACCCCTTCGTGGTGAGATTTGCGGGCTAGCGCACGTCGAAAGCCGACCAGGGCGAAGCGTCGCCGGTCGGGTTCACCACGCGTAGCTCGTAGCTGCCGACCGGGGGGTAGACCAGGGTCAACCAGGCCTCGGCGGAGGAGACCCGGATCAGAGGTACGGTCATGGCCATTGCGCCACCGGGCACGCGCAGCTCGGCGTAGGCGCCCTGCTGAATGTCGGCTCCGACCAGGTGCACGCTGCCCACGAAGGGGCTGCTGACCTGGGCTGGGGCGCTGACCTGGGGCACGACGGGCGCGCCGGCCGGCTGTTGAGCGCCCTGGACCGTGAGCGTGATCGTCTGCGAGGTGAGCAGCGTGGGGTTCGTGACCTGGAGGGTCACGTCGCCGGCCAGGGGAATCGTGCTGATCCAGCCCACGGTGCGGTCGTTGACGAAGAGCAGCGGGGCCACGTAAGGCAGCTGCCCCTGCACGGTGACGGTGGCCACGCAGCCGGGGGTGAACTCGGCGCCGATCAGCCATACGGTCCCGCTGAACTGGGTGTCGAGGCTCGGCGGGAAGGCCATTTGAATGTCGGGGGTCCCCATGCCGAAGACCGACTGCATGCCGCCGTTGGGCACCGTGAGCTGGACGGCCTTCGAGACCGTGCCGTTCGGGGCGATCGCGGCGAACTCATAGTCCGCGGGGATCGTGAACCAAACTTCGATCGCCAGCAGCTCGGAGCTGTAGAACACCGCCGGGAGCACCTTGGTCGGGATCCCGTTCACCGTGACCTGCACGATCGACCCGGGCACGAGCCGCTCGCCGACGAGGTAGAGCGAGCCGTTGAAGCCGGTGGCCGGGTCGGGGGGCAGCGTGCCATAGATCTCGGCCTGGGCCGGTGCCGCAGGCGCGGCCGGTGCCGCAGGAGCCGCCGGGGCCGCAGGAGCCGCAGGAGCCGTCGAGGAGGCAGCGGGCGCCGTCGAGGAGGCGCCAGGAGCTGGGCTCGACGAGGAGGCGGCGGGCGCCGTCGAGCTCGCTGCGGGGCTGGGCGCGAGCGCCGCCGGACTGGCGACCGCCACCGCGCTCGTCGTGGGCGTGGGCGCCGGGTTGGGCGTAGCCGCAGGCGCCGAGCTGGCCGTGGCCGTCGTCGTCGAGCTCGCGCCGGAGCTCCCCGAGGGCAGGACGTTCACCGAGCCCGGGCTCGCCGCTGCAGCGGTCGACGCGCGCTTCGAGCTGCCCGAACTCCCGCACCCGACCACCGAACCGATCAACACCGCGATTGCCAGATTGCGAAGACTCACGCCTCACCTCATTTCTAGGGGGCTCTGCCTGAGCCCCCTCGCTCTCGCGGCAAAGCCGCTCGAGCTCACCCCAAAGGGCCGCAGGCGCCCGTTTCCTTAGGGGGCTCTGCCTGAGCCCCCTCGCTCTCGCATTGGGTGAACGATCGTTCGTTCGTGCGAGCGGGGATATTCGCTCCTACGCTCGGGCTTGTCAACACGTAGTTCGAATTGTTCGACGAGGACGCAGTGGGTCGCGGATCCCACCACCAGGAGAGACCGAGACGGAGACGGATCCTGAACCCTCAGGCCACCAAGCCGTAGGGGCGGAGCTTGCCTCCGCCCGCCGCCGCGCTCGCCCGCGTCGCCTTCTTCCCGAGACCGAGACCGAGGCCGAAACCGACGCCGAGACCGAGACCGACGCCGACGCCGAGACCGACGCCGACGCCGACGCCGAGACCGAGGCCGAGACCGAGACCGAGACCGAGACCGAGACCGAGACCGAGACCGAGACCGAGACCGCGACCGCGACCGAGACCGAGACCGA
>JAGQRJ010000808.1 GCA_020425635.1 Planctomycetota bacterium
ACCCCCGCCACGCACCCTCGGCTCTGCGAGGCCCTGGGCCCGCCGCCGCAGGACCCCGCCCAGCGCGCGATCCAGGCCGCGACGCAGAGCCTCGACGCCCTGGGCGAGCCGCGCCCGGCGCTGGAGGCGGCGCTGGCCTGGCTGCGCGCCCACGCGCCCCCGCCCGGCGAGCTTTCCCTCGTGCACGGCGACTTCCGCACCGGCAACCTGCTCGTGACCCCCGAGGGCCTGAGCGCGGTGCTCGACTGGGAGTTCGCGCGCTGGTCGAGCCCCGCCGAAGACCTGGCCTGGCTCTGCGTGCGCGACTGGCGCTTCGGGCGCCTCGAGCTCCCGGTGGGCGGCTTCGGCGAGCGCGCGCCCTTCCTCGCCGCCTACGCCGAGGCCGCGGGGGGCGCGCCGTCGGAGGACGCGCTCCACTGGTGGGAGGTCCTGGGCAACGTGCGCTGGGCCGCGGGCTCGCTGCAGCAGGGGCGGCGCTACCTGGCCGGCGAGCGCGACCTCGAGCTGGCCGCGATCGCGCGCCGGGCGGCGGAAATGGAATACGAGGCCCTGCGCCTCGTCGATCGGAGGCCGGTGTGGAGCGCTTGAGCAAGGAGCGATTGCTCGAGGCGGTGGCGGGCTTCCTCGCCCACGACGTGGCCTCCGCCGTGGGCGACGCGGCGCTCGCCTTCCGGCTGAAGATCGCGGCGAACCTGCTGAGCACGATCGCGGCCGAATCCCGGGTCGACGAGGCCCTCGAGCTCGACGCCCGCGAGCGCCTGCGCGGCCTCGTCGCCGGCGTCGCGCCCCGCGGCGACGGCCAGGAGGCGCGCCGGGCCGAGCTCTCCGAGCTCGAGGCCGCGCTGTGTGCCCAGCTCCGCGCGGGGACCGCGCCCCCCGAGGAGCAGGTGCGCGCCGCGCTGCGCGAGGTCCTCGGGGCGCGGCTGGCGTTGGTGAACCCGCGCTTCGAGCGCAGCCTGGAGCTCCCGTGAACTTCGACCTCTCCCCCGAGCTCGCCGAGCTGCACGCCCGGGTCCGCGCCTTCGTCGACGACCGGATCCTGCCCGCCGAGCAGCAGCTCGTGGCCGAAGACCGCGCCGGGCAAGACGCGACCCTCCGCGGCCTGCAGGCGCAGGCGCGCCAGGCCGGGCTCTGGACCCCGCACCTGCCCACCGACCTGGGCGGGCTGGGGCTGGGGGTCACGGGCATGGCGGTCGTGTTCCGCGCCATGGGCCGCTCGCCGGTGGGGCCGCGGGTGTTCAACTGCGACGCGCCCGACCAGGGCAACATGGACCTCCTGCTCAAGGCCGGCAGCGAGGCGATCCGCGCGCGCTACCTCGAGCCGCTGTGCCGGGGCGAGATCACCAGCGCGTTCTGCATGACCGAGCCCGCGCCGGGGGCCGGCGCCGACCCGCGCAACCTGCGCACCCGGGCCACCGCCCAGGGCGACGGCTGGGTGCTCGAGGGCCACAAGTGGTACGCGACCGGCGCGGGGGCCGCCGCGTTCCTGATCGTCATGGCCCGCACCAGCGACGACCCGCGCAGCGGCGCGACCCTGTTCGTGGTCGACCGCCACGCCGAGGGCGTGGTCCACGTGCGCGACGTGGAGACCCTGGCCGAGCCGCTGCTGACCCACCGCGAGGCCGAGCTGCGCTTCGAGGGGGTGCGCCTGGGGCCGGAGGCGGTGCTGGGCAAGGTGGGCGAGGGCTTCCGCCTGGCCCAGGTGCGCCTGGTGCCCGCGCGCCTGACCCACTGCATGCGCTGGCTGGGGCTCGCCGACCGCGCGCTGACCCTCTGCCGCGACTACCTCGGCGAGCGGATCAGCTTCGGCAAGCCCCTGGCCGAGCACCAGCTCGTGCAGCAGAAGGTCGCCGACGCCGCCGAGGGGATCCACGCCGGGAACCTCATGACCTTCCACTGCGCCTGGCTGCTCGAGCAGGGTCGCGCGCGCGAGGCGCGGACCTTCTCCAGCCTCGCCAAGCGCTACGTCGCCCAGCTCCTCTGTCGCGTGCTCGACGACGCGATCCAGCTCCACGGCGGGCTGGGCTACAGCCGCGACCTGCCCTTCGCCGACTGGTATCGCTACGCCCGCGCGGCGCGGATCGCCGACGGCCCCGACGAGGTCCACACCGGCGTGATCGCCCGCGACGTGTTGACCGGCCAGGTCGAGCTCCTGGGCTGAGCCCGAGCCGTTGGCGGGGGGCCGGGCGGACCACTACCCTGGCCCCGTGCAGATCGGTCCCTACACGGTCCTGGAGCAGATCGCGAGCGGCGGCCAGGGCGTGGTCTTCCGCGCGCAGGGTCCCGACGGGCGCCCGGTGGCGCTCAAGGTGCTGCGCGACCGCGCGGCCACGGGGCCGAGCGCGCGCAAGCGCTTCGCGATCGAGGTCGGCGCCCTGGCGCGGCTGCGGCACCCCCACGTGGTCTCGATCCTCGGGGCCGGCGAGCACGAGGGCTGCCCGTGGCTGGCGCTGGAGTTCGTCGAGGGGGAGTCGCTCCAGGAGCGCCTGCGCCGGGGCGGCCCGCTGCCCGTCGACGAGGCGATCGAGCTCGCGACGCAGCTCGCCCAGGCCCTGAGCTACGTCCACGCCTGCGGGGTCTTGCACCGCGACCTCAAGCCCGACAACGTCCTGCTCCGGAAGGGGGCGGCCCTGCTCACCGACTTCGGCCTCGCCCGCGACGAGGACTTCGCCGAGAGCCGGCTCTCGCGGACCGGCGTGCTCATGGGGACCCCGGGCTACTGGGCGCCGGAGCAAGCGCAGGGAGACAAGCACGCGATCGGCGAGACCACCGACGTGTATGGGCTGGGCGCCGTGCTCTACGCCTGCCTCACCGGGCGCGCCCCGGTCGAGGCCGACTCCCTCCAGGCGCACCTCGAGCCCCAGCGGGTCCAGCAGATCCCGGCCCCGCGCGTCCTGCGCAGCGAGGTCCCGCACTGGCTGAGCCAGCTCTGCGCGCGCTGCCTCAGCGAAGCCCCCCGCGACCGCCCGCCCAGCGTCGAGGCCGTCGCCCGGGCCCTCCTCACCGCCGGCGAG
>JAGQRJ010000809.1 GCA_020425635.1 Planctomycetota bacterium
CCCCGCGTAGACCGGCGCCGCGATCGCCAGCCCGACCGCGCCGGTGCGCCACAGGCTCCCTCGCCGGGCCCACAGCCCCGCCGCCAGCGCCCAGGGCAACCAGGCGATCCCGGCCAACGCCGGCTGGTTGCCGAGGGCGGAGCAGGTCGGCCCCGCGAGCAGGAGGGTCAAGGCCAGGGTGGCCCGCGCCGCCGCGCGCAGCCCCAGTTGCCGCCCCAGCACCCACGCGCCCCCCGCGAGCAAGAGCAGGTGCAGCGCCGCGCCGTAGTCGGTGGGGCTCGCCGGGTGCCCGCTCGCGAGCACCGCCAGCGCCCGCGGCGGATACAGCGCCTGCGCAGGCGGCGAAGCCAGGTGCGGCACCCCGGCGTAGCTGCTCGGATCCCACTCCGGCAAGCGCAGCCCGGTGAGCGCGTCGCGCAGCAGCCGGTTCTGCGGGGCCTGGTAGGGGATCGCGTCGCGGTAGATCAAGGTCCGCTCGGGACCCAAGGCCGGCCCCAGGGTCAGCCCGACCAACGCCACGGCCCCCCCGGCCGTCACCCAACGTCGCGTCGCCTTGCGCATGCCCCGCCCCGCAGTCCGGATCATACGAGACCCGAGGCCGAGGCCGAGAAAGCGCCTGCGGCCCGTTGGGGGTGAGCCCGAGCAGCTTAGCTGCGAGGTCGAGGGGGCCTCGGAGAGGCCCCCTGGAAACACGTCGAGACCGAGACCGAGACCGACGCCGATCCGGAACCCTCAGGCCACCAAGCCGTAGGGGCGGAGCTTGCCTCCGCCCGCCGTCGCGCTCCCCCGCGTCGCCTTCTTCCCGAGACCGAAGCCGAGACAGCGCCTGCGGCCTTTTAAAAGCGCGCGCCTGCGGCCAGTTGGGGGTGAGCCCGAGCAATTCACTTGCGAGGGCGAGGGGGCCTCGGAGAGGCCCCCTGGAAACAGACCGAAGCCGAGTCCCCCGAAGACAAGCTGCTACACTCCAGGGCGGAGCAGGGCTGGCTCCGGGGTGAGGCAGTTTGGCGATCCGGTTCGACGACGTAGCGCGCACGGTGAGCCTTTCGGTTCGCGACCTCGCGGGCGACGACGACCACCGCTTCAGCGGGCCTGCGCCGCTGACCCTCAAGCGCCGGGCGCACGTGGGGCGGGTCGAGCACGAGGTGCACCAGGGCGCGCGCGAGGCGGAGGTCTCGTCGTATCGCCGCGAGCGCTCGCTGCGCTACGAGACCCGGGTCGGCGACTGGACCGTGATCGTCAACGGGCGGATCGACGGGATCTACACCGACGCCGACGGCTCGACGGTGATCGAGGAGGTCAAGACGGTGGTCGCCGGCGAGGCGGACCTGGCCGCGATCGACGAGGACACGGTCCCCAGCTACTCGGTGCAGCTGCGCCTCTACCGCTACCTGCTCGAGGAGACCGCCGCCGGGCTGGAGTTCGGCGCGGAGGCCCCCGAGATCGCGCTGCACCTGTGCTGGATCGCGCTGCCGAGCCGGGCGCAGCGCACGGTGGAGGTCAGCTACGACGCCGCGCGCTGCGCGAGCCTGATCCAGGATCGGGTGGCCGAGCTCGTGATCCGCCACGAGCGCGACCGCAAGCGCACGACCCGGCGGCAGGCGCTGCACGTGCCCTTCCCCCACCGCGAGCCGCGCCCGCACCAGGGCGAGGTGGTCGAGCGGATCGCCGGGGCGCTCGGCGCGGGCAAGTCGATCCTCGTCTCGGCGCCGCCGGGGATCGGCAAGACCGCGGCGGCCCTGACCGGGGCGCTGCGCCACGCGACCTCGATCGGGGGGCGGGTGTTCGTGCTCTCGGCGAAGACGACCCAGCAGGCGATCTACGCGCGGACCCTCGAGCTCATGCGCGAGGAGGGCTCGCGGGTCAGCGGCGTGATCCTCCGCGCCCGCGAGAAGGCCTGCCTCAACCACACCGTCGACTGCCGCCCCGAGGCCTGCGAGTTCGCCCAGGACTACGTGCGCAAGCGCGACGCGAGCGGCGCCCTCGAGCGCCTGCGCGCGCTGCCCGTGATCGACGCCGAGCGGGTGCGCGCCGAGGCCGAGGTGCACCGCTTCTGCCCGGTGGAGGCCGCCCTCGACCTCGTCGACGACGTCGAGGTGATCGTGGCCGACTACAACTACGCCTTCGACCCGGCGGCGGCGCTGCGCCGCGTGTTCGTCGACGGCGACCCGAGCGACGTGGTGCTCTTGATCGACGAGGCCCACAACCTCTACGAGCGCGCGCGGCGGACCTACTCCCCCGCGCTCCACGGCGCCGAGCTGATCGAGCTCGCCGCGGCCCTCGAGCGCAAGCACGACGCCACCAGCCGCGCGGCCCGCGCGGTCCTCGGGCAGCTCCTCGACTACCTCGTGGGGGTCGAAGGCGGCCAGGTCGCGCCGAGGCCGCAGCCCCAGGCCGCCGCGGCTGCGCG
>JAGQRJ010000124.1 GCA_020425635.1 Planctomycetota bacterium
CCCGACCCGTGAACTTTTCGCTGCACGATCCGCAGCGGCGGCTACGGTAGTCATCGCTTTACGTGATGCACGACACAGGACCCGCGCCTTTCCTTCGGGGTTAAGACGCGGGGTTCGTTTTGTCGAAATACAGTTCACGGGGGGGGTTAGCGCATGTTTGCCGACGAAGGGCCGAAGCCGGTCGCGAAGAAGGTCTACTTCATAAAGCGCCCCAAGGTCGGCGAAGAGCTCACCACCCTGCTCAAGAACAAGTTCAAGGCGATCGACGCGATCCGCGACCTGATCTCCTGGTTCGAAGAGGGGCGCGACTTCGAGGTGGGGCTCAACGACTGGACCCCGCCCGAGGGCGACCGCGAGCGCCGGGTCTCGATCAGCCCCTGGCTGCCCCACGCCGAGAACCACAAGAACGTCGTCGACGTGATCGGGAGCATCATTTACTGGCTCGACACGGGGCGGGACTTCGACATCTCCTTCGTGCCCACCGATCGCTTCGACGTGAACCTCAACTAGGCGCGCTGCGCCCAACTCAACCTCTGCTCGTCTGAGCTCCCCGGGAGGCCCCAACGCGGTCGGGCCCAACGTCCGTGCTCCCGGGGAGCCCCCTCTTTGCCTCCCTGCCTCAGTCACATCTGCCTTGCAGAACACCTCCCCGGGAAACCCGACGCGACCTCGGTCGCGTTCCCGGGGAGGTGGCTTTGGTTGGGGCGTCTCGACGCGGAGCTGGGACGGCGACAGAGACAGCAGCAGGCTCGACCCTTACAATCCCTCCCTCCCGGGAGGCCCACATGATCCGCACACTCGCCGCCGTCGTCGCCGTCGCGCTGCTCGCCGGCTGCCCCGGCCCCGACTCGCAGGGCGGGGGGACCGTGGGCACGACCCCCGGCCTCAAGACCTTCGTGTTCGGCCGGGGACAGGAGTCGGTGACCCTCGACCCGGCGAACGCCACCGACGGAGAGTCGGTGAAGGTGATCGTCAACGTGTTCGACACCCTCGTGCGCTACGCCGAGGGCAGCACCCAGGTCGAGCCCTGCCTGGCCACGTCCTGGGACGTCTCGGAGGATCGGCTCACCTGGACCTTCACCCTCCGCGAAGGCGCGACCTTCCACGACGGCACCCCGGTCGACGCCGAGGCGGTCGTGTTCACCATGGAACGCCAGCGAGACCCGGCGCACGAGTTCCACCAGGGCGAGTTCGTCTACTGGAAGGACCAGTTCGGCGCGGTCGAGAAGGTCGAGGCTCCCGACGCCAAGACCGTCGTGTTCCGGCTCTCGGAGCCCTTCGTGCCCTTCCTGCAGAACCTGGCCATGTTCAGCGCGTCGATCGTGTCGCCCGCGCAGTTCAAGCAGCTCAAGCAGGCCGGCGGCGGCGAGGAGGCGTTCACCAACGCGCCGGTCGGCAGCGGCCCGTTCAAGTTCAAGGAGTGGCGCCGCAACGAAGCGCTGATCCTCGAGGCCTACGACGACTACTGGGGCGGCCGGCCCAAGCTCGACGAGGTGATCTTCCGAGCGATCCCCGACAACAGCAGCCGGCTGCAGCTCTTGAAGAAGGGCGAGCTGCACGGCATGGACGGGATCAACCCCGCAGACGTCGGCGCGCTGGAAGAGGAAGCTGAGATCGAGCTGCACACCCTCCGCCCCGGCTCGAACACCGCCTACCTCGCGTTCAACAACCTCAAGCCCCCCTTCGACGACGCGCGGGTGCGCCGGGCGTGCGCCCTGGCGCTGAACCTCGACAAGATCGCGAGCAGCCTCTACTACGGCCTCGCCGTCCCCGCCAAGAACCTGCTGCCCCCCACGATCCGCGGCCACAACGACGCGCTCCCCGCGCGGCCCCAGGACCGCGAGGGCGCCAAGAAGCTCCTCGCCGAGGCCGGCTTTCCCGACGGGTTCGAGACCACCGTGTGGACCATGACGAACCCGCGCCCCTACATGCCGCAGCCGAGCAAGACCGCGCAGTACGTCAAGAACGCCCTCGCGCAGATCGGGGTCAAGGCCGAGGTCGTGACCAAGGAGTGGTCGAGCTACCTGGAGGAGGTCGAGAAGGCCGAGCACGACATGGCCTTCATGGGCTGGTCCTCGGACAACGGCGACGCGGACAACTTCCTCTACGTGCTCTTGAGCAAGGACTCGACCGAGATCGGCTCGGCCTCGAACATCAGCTTCTACCGCTCCGACGCGGTCACCGAGCTGCTGGTCAAGGCGCGGCAGGAGTTCGACCTCTCCAAGCGCGACGCGCTCTACCAAGAGGCCCAGGCGCTGATCTACGAAGACACCCCCATGATCCCCCTCGTCCACAACGCCCTGGTGATCGCCATGCGCAAGAGCGTCAAGGGGTTCAAGATCCACCCGCTCAACGAGCTGCGCTTCCACAAGGTGGACCTCGAGTAGCCACGTGCGCTACCTCCTCGGGCGCCTGTTCTCGATCCTCCCCGTGCTGCTCGGGGTCTCCCTGCTCGTGTTCCTCCTGGTGCGCGCGATCCCCGGAGACCCCGCGCGGAACATCGCGGGCGAGCGCGCGAGCGCCGAGCTGATCGAGCAGATCCGCGCGGAGCACGGCTTCGACCGCCCGTTGCCCGTGCAGTACCTGACCTTCATGGGCCGCCTCTCCCGCGGCGACTTCGGCACCTCGATCCAGTCTCGACAGTCGGTCAGCGGCGAGATCGCGCGCCGCTTCCCGGCCACGATCGAGCTCGCGCTGAGCGCGATCTTGCTCGCGACCCTGATCGGGGTCCCCCTGGGGATCGCGGCGAGCCTGCGCCCGAACTCGTTCCTCGACGCAGGCTCCATGGCGGCCGCCCTGCTCGGCGTCTCGGTTCCCGTGTTTTGCCTGGGCTACGTCTTGATCCTCGCCGTGGGCGACTACCTGCCCTACGCGGGCCGCATGGACGAGGCCGTGCTGCGCGAGTTCGCGCCGCGCACGTCGTTCTACGTGCTCGAGGCGGCGCTGCGCCTCAACGGACGCGCGCTGTTCAACGCGCTCAGCCACTTGCTGCTCCCCGCCCTCGCGCTGAGCTCCGTGCCCCTGGCCGTGGTCGCCCGAATCACGCGCTCGAGCATGCTCGAGGTCCTCGGCCAGGACTACGTGCGCACCGCCAAGGCCAAGGGCCTCAGCCAGCGCGCGGTCGTGCTCAAGCACGCGCTGCGCAACGCGCTGATCCCGATCGTGACCGTGCTCGGGATCCAGACCGGCTACCTCCTCGGCGGCGCGGTGCTCACCGAGACCGTGTTCAGCTGGCCGGGCATGGGCTGGTTCGTGGTCCAGGCGATCGGCGAGCGCGACTACCCCGTGATCCAAGCTGGGGTCCTGCTCTTCGCCACGACCTTCGTGCTCGTGAACCTCTTCGTCGACCTCGCCTACTCCAAGCTCGACCCGCGCGTGCAGCTGGGGGTCACGAAGTGAGCGCTGACGACCGCCACACCCTGCGCCGTCTCGTGCGGCACCGCGGGGTCCAGATCGGCGTCGCGATCGTGGCGCTGTGGGTGCTCCTCGCGGCGCTCGCCACCCCGCTCACCGGCTACGACCACAGCGCCTTCGACCCAGACACGGCCCTCGACTATCAAAACGTCCCTCCCAGCTGGTGGGATCGGGCGAACCTGCCCCCCGACGTCGAGGCGCGCACCTTCCTCGCCGGCACGGACGACCTCGGCCACGACATGTTCGGCCTGGTGCTCTACGGCACGCGCTACTCGCTCACGATCGGCTTCCTGGCCGTGGCGATCTCGCTCCTGGTGGGGATCCCCCTCGGGCTCGTCAGCGGCTACTTCGGCGGCTGGCTCGACACCCTGATCATGCGCTCGATCGACGTGGTCATGGCCTTCCCCACGATCCTGCTCGCGATCTGCATCGTGACCGTCCTCGGGCAGTCGCTGGTGAACCTCATGGTCGCGGTGGGCCTGGTGGGCGTGCCGGGGATCGCGCGCCAGCTCCGCGCCGAGGTCCTGCGGGTCAAGCAGCTCGAGTTCGTCCAGGCCGCTCAGGCCCTGGGCTTCGGCAACACGCGGATCCTGTTCGGACACGTGTTCCCCAACTGCCTGGCCCCGATCATCGTGCTCGCCACCCTCAGCACCGCCACCGCGATCCTCGAGACCGCAGGCCTCGGCTTCGTGGGCCTCGGCCCCGAGCCGGGGACCCCCGAGTGGGGGCTGATCATTTCGGAGAACCGCAACCTGCTCACCCAGGCCCCCTGGGCCGTGCTCACCCCCGGGGTCGCGATCGTGATCCTGGTGCTCGGCTTCAACCTCTTGGGCGACGGCCTGCGCGACGTGCTCGACCCCCGACTCAAGAAGCGCTGAGCCACGCTTCCGACTCGGTTACGGCCCCATGACACCTTGGGCGGCATAATGTCGGGCATGCGCGTGCTCCTGATCTACCCCAACCTCGACAGCCCCGTGGGCGTGAATCACGGACTGGCCGCGATCTCGGGGGTGCTCAAGGCCGCGGGGCACGAGCCCGTCCTGCTGCACGTGAACGAGAAGCTGTTCGACGTGCCGAGCGACGCGCAGCTCGTCGAGCGGGTGCGCGCCCTCGACCCCGGGCTGGTCGGCTACTCGGTCATGAGCCAGCAGTACGCCTGGGCCGTGCACGCGGCGGGCGTCGTGCGCCAGGCGTTCCCCGAGCTCCCGCAGATCGTGGGCGGGGTCCACTGCACCATGGTCCCCGACGAGGTCACGGCCGAAGCCCACTTCGACGCGGTGGCCGTGGGCGAGGCCGAGCTCGCGCTGCGCGACTTCGTCGATCGCCTGAGCCGGGGCGAGGACGTGACCGGCGTCGCCAACTTCCGCTTCCCCCCGCGCAGCCGCTGGAACTCGCGGCTGACCGCGATCGAGAACCCGGTCGGCGCGTTCCCCGACCTCGCGAGCCTGCCCCCCAAGGACTACGCGCTGTTCGACATGCCGCGGATCGTGCGCGCCAAGAACGGCTGGCAAGGGGTCCTGACCTCGCGCGGGTGCCCCTACAAGTGCACCTACTGCTTCAACCGCGAGATCGTCGAGCGCTACCAGGCCGACGGCGCGACCGAGACCGGCAAGGACTACCTGCGCCACTACCCCGTGGGGCGCGTGATCGAGGAGCTGCGCGGGCTCAAGGCCGCGCACCCCGAGATCGACACCTGGATCTTCGACGACGACCTGTTCACCCTCGACCGCGGCTACGTCGAGGCCTTCTGCGCTGCCTACCGCGCGAGCGACCTCGACCAGCCCTTCGTGGTCAACGCCCACGTGCAGGTGTTCGACGACCGCATGGCCCAGCAGCTCGCCGAGGCCGGCTGCCGGATCGTGAAGTTCGGGCTCGAGAGCGGCAGCCTCCGCGTGCGCAAGGAGGTCCTCTGGCGATACATGAGCAACGCGCGGATCCAGCGCGCGTTCCAGGCGGCGCACGACCACGGGATCCACACCTCGGCCTTCGTCATGTTCGGCCTCCCGACCGAGACCCGCGACGAGCTGCTCGAGACCCTGCAGCTGATCGCCGACACCGAGCTCGGGCGCTTCCGCTGGGCGCTGTTCTTTCCCTTCCCCGGCACGGCCGGTCACCGGATCGCGGAGGACCTCGACCTGATCGACCGCGAGCGCATGGGGCAGCTCGGCAACTACTTCGACGGGACCTGCCTCAAGTTCGGCCCCGAGCTCGATCTGTTCCTCGCCAAGCTCGGCCGGGTCGCGCACTGGTGGGTCAACGCGCGCTCGCCCTGGCCCTGCGCCCCGATCTACCAGAAGCTCGTCGACGAGGTCGAGGCCTGGGATCGCCCGACCTTCGAGCGCGAGCGCGCCAGCCTCCGCACGCGCGACCGAGAGCTCAGCGAGCAGCTCATGAAGCAAGGCGTGCGCCACTACTCGCTGCGCTACAC
>JAGQRJ010000810.1 GCA_020425635.1 Planctomycetota bacterium
AGGCCCTGGGCGTGGACCGCCTCGAGGGCCGACGCGAGCTTCCACGCGATCCCCCGCGCGACCTCCGGCTCGAGGGGCCCCCGGGCGAGGTGCTCCTGCAGGGAGCCGCCCGGGTAGAGGTCCATGACCAGGTAGGGGGTCCTGCCCAACACGCCCGCGTCGTGGATCCGGGCGAGGTGCGGGTGCGAGAGCGCGCACATGGTGCGGACCTCGCGCTGGAAGCGTTGAATCAGCACCGGCTCGTCCACCTCGGCCAGGGTCTTGAGCGCGAAGCTGCGTCCCTGGGCGTCGCGGACCAGGTGCACCTGGCCCATGGCCCCGCGTCCAAGGGGGCGTAGCACCTCGTAGCCCGCGAACTGGCGCAGCGGCTGCGCGGGTCGTGGGGCGGCCCCGAGGGCGCGCTCGAGCTGTGCGGGCTGCGCCGCGCCCATTTCCAGGAGCCGGCGCGCGAGGCCGAGCCCGTGCCGGGCGCTGCCGCTGAGCGAGCTCCACGCCGCGATCACGTCGTCGCGGGGAACCCCCGCGTCGAGCAAGGCCTGAATCACCTGCGGAGGGAGCTCGAGCACACCCGACGATAGCAGCGGCGTCCACGGCAGGCCCCGCGGGGTGGCCGCCGCGGACCCTGGACGCACGCCCCCGCCGGGATCCGAGTGGGTGGCGCCTGGCGGCCGCGAAGCCCCGGAGTCGCTGAGCGCCCCGAAACCGGCGAGGGCGCCAGCACTGACGTGCCGGCGCCCTCGCTTCATGGAGATGAGGGGACTTGAACCCCTGACCTATACGTTGCGAACGTATCGCTCTCCCAACTGAGCTACATCCCCAATACGCCCGAATTGTAGGGGAGCCGGGCCGGCGCGCAAGCCTGTTTGCGCGTTCGTCGACCGGGGCGCGGGGGCAGGTTCAGACCGGCCTGGGAGGTGCGCTCTTGTATTTGAGCAGCAGGTCCTCGAGGGCCTCGCGCAGGAGGACCGACTCCTTGATCTCCACCCGCGCGGCGAGGCGCTTGAGGCGCTCGAGCTGGCCCTGCTCGTAGTAGGTGGTCTTGAGCTGCTTGCGCTCCGCGACGGGAAGGCTCGTGCGGTCGCCGCCGAGGGTCTTGGCCCGCCACAGCGCCGCGTGGGACTGGGCCAGGAGCTGGTCGAGGGTCTCCCCGTCGCGGTCGAGGCCCGCGATCCCCGCGCTGAGGCTGCACACCACCTCGCGCCGCGCCGCGCCGCGCCCCAAGCGCAGCTCGCGGCGGGTGACCGCCGCCCGGGTCTGTTCGCTCACGCCGAGGGCGTCCTCGACGGTCACGCCCGGCAGGAGCACCGCGAAGCTGTCGCCCCCGACCCGGCCGAGGTAGGCAGCGTCGCTCAGCGCGCTTCGCAGGCGCTTCGCCACCTCGCGCAGGAAGGAGTCGGCGCGCTCGAGGCCCAGCGCTTCGGCGTGCTCGCGGAACCCGTCGACGTCGAACACGATCAGGCTGGCCGGGAGGCCCTGGGCGCGCGCGTGGGTGAGCCCCGCCTCCCACGTCGTGCGTGCCGCCGCGCCGATCGGCAGCCCCGTCAGCAGGCAGCTGCCGGGG
>JAGQRJ010000125.1 GCA_020425635.1 Planctomycetota bacterium
CGGGTCGTGGCCAAGGGTCACGACCGAGGCTACCTGCGCCGCGCGACCGCCGACGAGCTGCGGGCGATCGCGGAGCAGGCCGGGGAGCACGGCGACGACGCGGCCCTCTACCGCGCGGCGCGCGCTGGCTGCGTGTTCGGGCACGGGGTGGAGTTCGAGCCGCTGCTCACCGCCTACCTCGGGCGTGAGCCCGTCACGCACCCCTTCCCGGTCATGGAGGGCGACCTCGACGGCGTGGGGCTGGGCGGCGTCCTGCAGAGCCTGCGCGACCACCGCCGCACGGGCACACTCTCGGTCACCGCCGAGCGCCGCAGCCAGGAGCTCTACTTCCACCGCGGCGACGCGTTCTTGTTCGCCGAGAAGGACGCCGCGGCCGAGGAGTTCGAGGAGTTCTTCCTCGGGGGCGACGAGGGCGGCCTCGGCGACTGGGGGCTCGACAGCGCCGAAGGTGACGCGGCGGCGGATCACTCGCTCAAGGAGCAGTTCTTCGACAGCCTCTACTGGGAGGGGGCCACATTCGCCTTTCGCCAGAACCAGCTCCCGGCCGCGTTCTTCGCCCCGGCCGAAGGAGACCACCGAATCGCGCTCGAGACCGACGCCTTCTTGCTCGAGGCCATGCGCTCGATGGCCGAGTGGGACGAGATCCGCGAGCTGATTCCGAGCGCGGGGGTCGCGTTCCGCTTCGTCGAGGGCGGGAAACTGCGCGCGATGCAGGCACACCCGGACTCTGCGCTGCTGCTCCTGATCGACGGGCGCCAGACCCTGGACGACCTCGTGCGGATCTCCGGGGAGAAGCGCCTCGACGTCGCGCGCGTGATCGCCGAGCTGATCCGCGCCGAGCAGCTCGAGGTGTGCGAACCCTTCGAGTAGCGAAGCCGCCGCCGCGGCTCAGCCGGTGGTGAGCATGCCCGCGGCGATCCCGGTCACGGTCTCGCGGAACAGGAGCGCCTCGTTGCGACCGAGGCGCTTGGCGCCGAGGACCTGGATCTGGAGCAGGTTCAGGGGGTGGATCATGGGGGCCCGGTAGTAAATGCTCTCGAGCAGCCAGCGCCGGTCGGGCAGGAGCCGATCGGCGGGGGAGGCCGCCAGGGCGAGGTCCATGGCCGACTCCCACTCGCGCTCCAGCAGCTTCAGCACGCGCTTGGGGGTGTCCGGGGCGAGGACGGCGACGTACTCTTGCCAGATCCGCGGCGCGGTCTTGGCGAGGGTGAAGCCGAGCTGGCGGAGGTAGCTGCGCAGCAGGGGGTCGTCTTCGAGGGCGCGCCGCAGCCTGCGCTCGCCGTTGTCGGCGCGCAGGGCTCGCCAGGCGCTCCCGACCCCCAGCCAGGCGGGCAAGAGGTAGCGCGTCTGGGTCCAGCAGAGGATCCAGGGGATCGCGCGCAGCTTCTCGAGGCCCTGACTCGAGCCGCCCCCGCGGGAGCTGGGGCGCGAACCGATCGTGAGCGTGTCGAGCCGCGTGTAGGGCGTGGCCGCGCGCAGCAGCGCGTGCAGCTCGGGGTCAGCGACGAGCCGCTTGTAGGCCTCGGCCGACGCGGCCGCGAGCTCCTCGGTGAGCACGCTGGGGCGGGTGAACCCCGGGGGGTCGGCCTGTACCTCAGCGACTCGCTCGATCTGGTTGGTGAGGATCTCGGGCGTCGCGAGCGTGCGCTCGACCATTTCGCCCTGGAGGGTCTGCTTGATCAGCTGCACCGCCGAGCGCGGCCAGATCGCCGCTTGCTCTTCGATCGTCCCCCCGCCGCGCCCGACGCTCCCGCCGCTGCCGTGGAAGAACACGACCTCCACCCCGTTGGCCTCGCCCCACGCGCCGACCGCCTCGAGCGCGTCATGGATCGCGAGCCTGCTCGCGAGCACACCCATGCGCTTGGAGGTGTCGGAGTAGCCGAGCATGACCTCCTGGTGGCCGTGCGCCTGGACGGCGTCGCGCCAGGCCTTGCGGGTCCAGGCCTCGGAGAGGATCTCGGCGGCGCGGGGCAGGACCTCGGGGAGCTCGAACAGGGGGACCACGGGGATCGCGGGTCGACCGACCACCCCGACCACGAGTTCGAAGGCCTCCCACAGGTCCTGGGCGCAGCCGGTCATGCTGACCACGCAGCCGCGCACGTAGTCGTCGATCGCGCCGCCCTGGGCGACCTGGCGCAGGTAGCGCAGCATGTCGGCGATCGGGGTCTCGAAGCCGAAGGAGCCGCGCTCCTCGCGCAGCTCGAGGGGGAGCACCAGGCCCGGGAACAAGCCGAGGAGCTCGCTCAGCCGCACGAGGTCGGGGTGGTCGCGCCCGAGGACCCGTCGGGTGTCGCGGGCGAGGGCCTCCAGGCGCTGCGCGAACGCGCGCACCCGCGCGCCGTCGCCCGCGCTCACCGACGCGAGGGTCTCGGCGGCTCGCTCGAGCTCGTCGAGGCGCTTGAGCAGGGCCGCGCGCTGGAGCAGCTCGAGGTCTCTGCGCACCTGGCCCAGGAGCACGCCGCGCACGAAGCCCAGCAGGCGCGCGCGGGAGCGCTGCAGCGAGGCGGCGGTTTGGGGGGGGCCAACCCCGGGGTGTCCGTCCTTGTCGCCCCCGACCCAGGTGCGGAGCAGGACGCTGTGGCCCTGGGCGCGCAGGCGGAGCAGCTCCCCGAGCAGGGGGTCGGAGAGCAGCGAGACCAGGTGATCGGCCTCGTCCTCGACCGTGGGCTTGTGCGGCGGGTGGGTCCCAACCCGCCACAGCAGGTGCAGCAGGTGGTCGAGGGCGGCGGGGTCGGGGTCTCGCCCGGCGTCCAGGGCGCCCGCGAGCAGCTCCTGGATCCGGCGCAGGAGGCGAATGTTCTCTGGCGAGCGCGACTCGGTGGGGTGCGCGGTCATGACGTAGACCACCCGCGCCCGGGCCTCGCCCTGTGCCGGCGCGGCGCGCCCGCGCAGGCGGTGCGTGCGGTAGGCGTTCTCGCAGGCGTTGACCAGCTCGAGGTAGAGGGTGTAGGCCCGCGCGAGGAGCAGGCGCTGGGCAGGGGTCAGCGCGCCGAGCCTCGCCGCGGCGGCTCGGAGCGCGGCGCTGCGCGCGCGGGCCTGCTCGGCGTCGCGGAAACGCACCATGTGCTGGCGCACCTCCTCGACCGCCACGAACAAGGCCTCGCCCTCCGCCTCGGCGACCGCGCGCCCCAGGGCGCCCTCGACCACTCCGACCAGGTGCTTGAGTCGCGGAGAAAGGCCAGTGGGGCTGCTCATGGTGCTCTTCATCCTCTTTTCACGCGGCTCGAAGCGCGCCGCTCCTGGCCCGAAGCACGCCTGTGCGTGGTGCGCACGCCGCGCTAAAGCCCTGCCTGGGTCAGGCTAACACGATCCCTCCTCAGGACCCTCGGCGGCACCGCAGTTGCGCCCGTCCGGGCATGGTTCGGCAGGGGTCTTGGATACTTGGACTGGCGCTCTGCCTCGCGAGTGGCAGCTCGGCGCAGGAGCGTTGGACGCTGCGCGGGCAGCACGCTGCCCACGGCCCCTTCACCAGCCGCCTGACCCTCGAGCGCACGCGCGACGAGGAGCTGCGGGTCGAGCGCGAGGTGCACTACCTCCGCGACGACCGACGCGAGCGGCGGAGCGGGATCGTGCACCGCCGCCACGGGGAGCGCTACTCGGCGGTCTTGACCTCGAGCGCGAACCTCCACGACGCCCTGGTCGGCGGGCGCGAGGGCGCCGCGGAGCTGCACCTCAAGCTCAGCGAGGACCACACCCAGATCCAGTCGCTCGTCTACGACGAGGCGGGGAGCGCCAGCGCCGCCGGCGGCCGCGATCAGCAGCTCGGGAGCCTCCCGCGTCGGTCGGGGCGGCTGCTGGCCTTCAGCGAGAACACCGCGCGCAACGTGCTCGACGGCGGGCTCGAGGTCGGCGCGGGGGTCGACCTCGGGAGCTTCTTGCACGTGGGGGGGTGGCGGCGGATCGAGGTCCTCGACTGGATCGACCTCAGCCCCGAGCAGCGTCAGTCCTTGGCCCAGGCCGAGCGCCCGAGCGTGTGGGTGCGGAGCTTCGTGCGCGGGGAGATCAAGCTCCCCTGGCGGATCCCCGTGGCCCCGCTGGGGGTGGCGACCCTCTCGGTCGGGGTCGAGCCTGGGACGCGCTTTCGCTACGAGATCGAAGAGCTGCTCCCGCTGCCCGAAGACGGGAGCTCGATCCTGTCCGAGCTCAAGCTGCACTCCTTCCGCACCTTCGACCTCCCGCTCTCGGTGGCCGAGGCGGAGGCGCTGCGCCTCGGCGAGGCGCGGGTGCTGGAGGGACGCTTCGAGGTGGCCCTCAACGGTCGGCTGAGCGTGGGTCACGCGCTGACCCGCGAGGAGAGCCTGGTGCGGATCGGGGCGACCGCGCGCACGGAGGGCTTCTACCGGATCAAGCGTCACTGGCGAATGAGCGTGATCCGGCTCCCCGGCGACGAGCTGCGCCTCGAGCTGAGCAAGGGCAAGGGCCGGGAGCTCGCCGCGGAGGCGCGGGTCTACACCGGGCTCTCCTTCGGGCGGCAACACCCCGACGACGAAGACGACGAGGGCGACTCGATCAGCTACCTCGAGCCGGTCAAGGAGGCGGGGACCGCCGTGGGCGGGGCGATCCTCGACGGGCTGCTGCGGGTCGAGCTCAAGGCCGAGGGCAAGCGCTGGAAGGGCGACGAGGTCAGCGTCGCCTACCGCCTGGACCTCAGCGACTCCAGCGCCCAGGAGGCCTACGAGCGCGCGGTGCGCGGCGACCTGCGTCAGCTGAGCACGCTGGCGAGCGCGGGGAGCGCGGCGGTGCGCGAGGAATACCGGATCAACGAGCACGAGCAGCGCGTGTTTCGCCAGGTGCAGGCCAAGGTGTTCAACCTCGTCGACGCCCACAAGCGGCGGGTGGTCAGCTCGAAGGAGCTCGACGTGGCCGACGCGGCAGGGTCGCGGCGGTTCGAGGTGTTTCGCTATCGCCGGCAGTCGAAGGCCGGGATCCCCTTCGACCCCTTCCGCACCGAGCGCAAGGTCCAGGTCGAGGCGGTGCGGGCCGTCGAGGCCGGGGCCTCGGCGGAGCTGATCGGGCGCTCGCTGCGCTATCGGCTCGACGTTCGCGACCCGCTGACCCGCGAGGGGGAGCTGGAGTCGCTGCAGCGGGTGCTCGCCGCCTGGGGGGTCCCCGGGAGCGAGGACGACCCGACCCCGATCGAGACCGACCCCGACCACCGCGGTCCGCTGCGCTGGGTGCGTTCGCGCCACGGGCGCACGCGCACGGTGCTGGCCCTCGACCTGGCCGAGGCTGGAGTCCGGGCGATCCTGAACGCCGGCATGCAGCGCCAACGCGAGGCCTACCTCGAGGCCCACGCGGTCGTGCACGGGGAGGTGCAGGCCAAGCGAGCCGAGCGCGGCGCCGAGCGCTTCGTCACCGCCCTCGAGGAGCTGCGGGGCGCGCGCTCCGCGGAGGTGCGGGACGAAGCGCTGGAGGACTTGCTCGAGCTCGCCGGCTACGACCTGGAGGCGGTGACCGCCATGGTGCGGCTCGCCCCGCCGGACGCGATTCAGATTCGCGCCGAGGTCGGCGGCAAGCACGCCGGCTACGACGGCGAGCTGCGCGGCCCGAACTACCGTCCCCTCGACGCCGAGGCCGAGCGCTATGGGCACTAGGCTGTTCGTCACCGCAGACGGGGCGCTTCCGCCGGGGCCGGTCCCCGAAGGCCGGGCGCGGGTGAGCTCGGCCGCGCAGGGAGCCGCCGCCAACGCGCTGTTCGTGGTGTGCGGCGCGTGTTGGGGGGTGTTGCGCCTCTCGCCTGCCGCGGCGGGTCGCCTGGGGCGCTGCCCCAGCTGTCAGCGCGCGATCCAGGTTCCCCCGGCTGCCTCCGACCGAGGGCAGCGCGCGCGCGTCGTGCGAGCTGGGTTGGTGGTGGCCAGCGCCATGGTGGGCGCGGCCTGCTTCGTGTTCGGGCTGTCGGGGGTCCTCGTGGGCCTGTGGTCCAGCGCCGAGTCCACCCCGGCGGCGTGGACCTACTTCCTGGGTGGGGCGCTCGCCCTCTGCGCGGCCGTCGCCGCGGCCTTCGGCAGCGAGCGCGCCTTCGCGCGCTGCGCGTCCGCCCTCGCCCTGGCCAGCTTGCCCGCCCTCGCCCTGGGAGGGGCGGGCGGAGCGACGCCCGTGCTGGGGTTGTTCGCCTTGACCCTGGGCGCGTCCCAGGCCTTCACCCGCTTCGCGCTGGAGGTCGAGCCCGAGCGGTCGCCGTCCCTGCCGTCGCATCTGCGGACCACGTCGCGACCGCGCCTGGCGAGCCCAGCCAGCGCCTGAGGCGACGCTCGTCCCCGGGCGGTGCGGCCGGCAAGCCCGCGCGGTAGGCTGTCGCCGGGAGCTGTCGCCATGCACCACCGGTTCCAGATCGCCGTTCACTCCGCGCCGCGGGCCGGGGGCCTGCGATGAGCGGCCACGCCGACCTCCTGCTGCGCGGGGGCCAGGTCTTGACCCCCGACGGCTACGCCCAGGCCGTCGCGGTCCAGGGCGAGCGGATCCTCGCCGTGGGCGACGACCTCGACGGCTTGATCGGGCCAGGGACCGAGGTCGTCGAGCTCGAGGGGCGGCTCGTGACGCCGGGGCTGCACGACGCGCACACGCACCTCCTCGGGGGCGCGCTGGCGCGGGACCAGCTCGACCTCACGCGGTGCTGGGAGGACGCGCACCTCGCCGAGGCGGTGGCCGCGCGGATCGCCGAGCGCGGGCCAGACGCCTGGGTGCTGGGGCGGGGCTGGGACTCCGACAAGTTCCCCGGCGGGGAGTGGCCCGACCTGGCGAGCCTCGACGCGGTGAGCCCGCACACCCCGGTGCTCCTGCGTCGGCGCGACGGGCACGCGGCGATCGCCAACAGCGTGGCCCTGCGCCTGGCCGGGATCGGGCCCGACACGCCCGACCCCGAGGGCGGGGAGATCCTCCGCGACGAGCACGGCAAGCCCAACGGGATCCTGCTCGAGGACCCGGCGCTCGACCAGGTCCGTGTGCTGGGCGGGCGCCCACCCCAGGCGCGGCAGGAGGAGCTCCTGGCCGCGGCCCTCGCCGAGGCGTCGGCGCTGGGGATCACCGCCGTCGACGACGACCCGAGCCACGACGACGGGCTCGACCCCGCGGGGCTCTACACGGCCCTCCACGGGCGCGGAGCGCTGCCCGTGCGGGTGCGGATCTGGCGGCGCCTGGGGCGCGACCTCGACGCCCTGCGCGCCGAGGAGGAGGCCCTCGAGGCGCCGCGGAGCTTGATCGACTACGGCTTGCTCAAGGGCTACCTCGACGGCTCCCTGGGCTCGCGGACGGCGCTGATGCTCCACCCCTACCGCGACTCCGGGACGACCGGCGTGCAGGTGACGCCGACCGAGGTGCTCAAGGAGCGCGCCCTGGCCGCGCACCGCGCGGGCTACCAGGTCGGCCTGCACGCGATCGGCGACCACGCCGCGCAGCTCGCCCTCGACATCTTCGAGGCGATCGGCGAGGCCGAGGGGCTCGACGCCGTGCGCGCCCGCCGGCACCGGGTCGAGCACGCGCAGTTCTTCGCCTACGACGACCTCGCGCGCTGCGCGCACCTGGGGGCGGTGGCCTCGGTGCAGCCGATCCACCTCGCCGAGGACATGCGGATCGCGGCCGCGCGCCTCGGCCCTGAGCGCGCGGCCCGCGGCTACCCGTGGCGCTCCTTGCTCAGCGCCGGCGCGCGGCTCGCCCTGGGCACCGACTTCCCGGTCGAGGTCCTCGACCCCTGGCTGGGGCTCTACTGCGCCACGCATCGCCACTCACCGCGAGACCCGGGCCGCGAGCCCTTGGGCCCCGACGAGCGGCTCGACCTGCGCGAGGCCCTCGAGGCCTACACCCACGGCTCCGCCTGGGCCGCGCATCGCGAGGGCGAGCGCGGACGGATCGCCCCGGGGCTGCTCGCCGACCTCGCCGTGTTCTCGCCGAACCCGCTGCGCCAGCACCCGGGGCTCCTGGGCGAGGTGGCGTGCGCGCTGACCGTCCTCGGCGGGCGGATCGTCCACCGCGCGGACTAGGAGCCCCTCAAGCTCTCCCCGCGGCGCGTCCGATAGGTCGGTAGACGGAGGCGTACATGAGCCGCGACGAGCGCACGGTGGAAGCGTTGGCGAACAAGCTGGGCCAGGAGGTGGACTGGGAGCCGCGCGTGGCCGCGCAGCCCTACCGCCCCAGGCCTCGCCGCTCGCGGATCGGCCTGTAGGCTGCGGTAGGGGCCTCTGCGGGCCCCCGACGCAGTGGCCTTGCGTTGGGCGGGCGGCTGGTGGATACTCCGCCTCCATGTTCCTGTTCCTCAAGACTTCGATCGAGTCCGGCTGAGCCCTTGGCAGTCTGAGGCGACGGTTCCGTCGCCTCGCCCAGGTCGTGCGCTCGCCACTCTCCTCCGAGGCTCCAGGGCGCTGAGCACGAGCTAGCCTGCCCGGCGCCCGCCGGTCTCTGGGATCCCTCCCCAGAAGGCCGCAATGCACAAACTCTGCAGCTTGACCACCCTCACGGCCCTCGCCGCCAGCCTGCTCTGGGCTGCGCGCCCTGCGTCCGGCGTCGGCTGAATCAGCGTGGGCGTGCAGCCCAATGCCTCCGTTGGAGAGCAATTCAAACTCAATCGTCCGGGCCGGGTTCGGCTGACCTACAACTACTCCTACTCGGACACCGACCACTTCTACTTTCACGAGCACCGTCAGCACGCGGTCGAGCGCGCGACCCTCGCGACGAGCCTGCTCAACGAGCACCTGGCGATCCTCGAGGTCGACGCGACCGCGCGCCTCTCCGGGGTGCTCGAGGTGCCCTTCCTCTACGGCCGCCAGACCCGCTCCGGGCCAGGGAGCCTCGCGGTGAACGGTGCCATGGTCGGCGCCGGGCTGGGCGACGTGCGCGTCGGCGCGCGCTTCTGGATCCTCGACAAGGAGTGCGCCCTGAGGCTCTATGGGCTGGCGGGGGTGCGCCTCCCCACGGGCGCCTCCGACGAGAAGTTCACCTCCCAGGCGGGCCGGCGCGTCGACAAGGACGTCTCCGTGCAGCCCGGCACGGGGAACCTCGCGGGCTACCTCGAGCTCGGCGGGACCTACGACGTGAAGGACGCTCCCTTGGGGTTGTTCTTTCAGGGGCGCTACACCTTCGCTCCTGCGACGCACACCCGCGCGCGGAACTTCCGCAACCAGCTCTCGGGCGCCGGCTACAAGTACAACTCGGATCCGGACTCGGCGAGCTGGAAGGCCGGCGTGGTGCTTTCGTTGGGCAAGGCGATTCGCGAGCAGGTGAGCGACGAGGCGTCGCCGCTGGTCGACGGCTTCGCGATGCTCTTCAGCGTGGGCGGGGCCCACGTGCCCTACGACGACATCTTCGGCGGGAACTCGGGCTTCCGGCGGGGCGCGAACATCTTCTTCGTCGAGCCGGGGATCGTGTGGGCCTTCAACGATCGGGTCACGTGGTCGCTGTCGTCGCCGATCACGGTCTACAAGTACGTGACGAGGAACGGCGGGAACGTCCCTGAGTTCATCGTGCAGACGGGCCTCACGATTGCCCTCAACTGAGGAGGCGAGCGCGTTGATCGAGGACGCCGACGACGAGGACGAAGAAGCCGAGCGCGCCGAGGCGCTCCTGGCTGAGCTGGAGCGGCTCGCGGGGCGCCCTTGCGGCCGCTGCGGCGGGGCGATGTGCGGGCACGAGCACGTGCTGAGCGTGGTCATGGGGTTCAAGGGTCGCCCGGTGTGCCTGGGCTGCCTCGCCCGCGCGCTCGGGCGCGAGCGGGCCGAGCTGCGCGACGACGCCCTCGAACACATCGCGCGGCGCGAGTGCTTTCGTCAGGGGTGGGTGCACTCCAGCCGCCAAGAGGGCTGGGGCGAAGCCCTGCGCCCGGATTGCCTGTGGGCGGCGACCTCGGTCGCGGCCGAGGCGCCCGCGCCGGCGCCCCCCGCGGCCGCGCCCAGGGAGGTCGCGGCCGAGTGGGACGCCGGCGACATGAGCTGCGGCGACCTGGTGCTCGCGCTGCGCCTGCGCCTGGCGGACCTCGCCCCCGGGGCCGTGATCCGCGTGCGCGCGACCGACGTGGCCGCCCCGATCGACCTGCCCGCGTGGTGCCGCATGACCCGGCACACCCTGGTGCACATGACTCACCCTACGTATTGGATCCAGAAGAGAAGGGACGACTGAACATGTCCGGGAAATTTTGTGTGAGCCTCACCTGCGCCAAGGACGACACCGACAAGGCCACCGTGGCCTTTGTGGTCGCGAGCGCCGCGCTCGGCTCCGAGAAGGAGACCGTGGTGTTCCTCAGCACCGAGGGCGTGCGCCTCAGCCAGAAGGGCTACGCCGACGACATTCACGAGGAGGGCTTCGCGGCGCTCAAGGAGCTCATGGACAACTTCGCCAAGGGCGGGGGCACGATCCTGACCTGCGCCCCGTGCTTCAAGAAGCGCGGGCTCGACGAGGGCGCGCTGATCCCCGGGGCCAAGGTCGTGGGCGGCGCGGCGCTGGTCGAGTTCCTCAGCGGCGGAGCCCCCTGCGTCTCGTATTAGTTGGGGGGCTCGTCCCGAGCCCCCTCGGGCTCGCAGCGGAGCTGCTCGCCCTCACCCCAAGGGAGCCGCGGGCGCTGGGGCTCTGCGAGCCCCCTCGCAGCTTCGCTGCGAGGCTCCGCCCAGGACGAAGGGGCGGAGGAGCCGCAGGCGCCGCAGGTGCCTTAGGATTCGAGCGGGGCGGGAGCGTCCACCCCGCGGGAGCGAGTCATGACCGAGCCTGAGCGCGTGGGGCCCCTGCCCGAACCCGACGCCGTGTGCGACGGGGGCGACCTCGACTGCGGCAGCGGGCTGCTGCTGATCATTCGCAACGCCATGCAGCCGCTGGGGGCGGGCGGGGTGCTCGAGGTACGCAGCCGCGAGTCCACGGTCAAGGAGGACCTGCCCGCCTGGTGCCGAATGGTGGGCCACACCCTGCTCGGGACCGAGGCGGGGGAGGGCACCTACACCCACTACGCGATCCGCAAGAAGGGCGCCGACGCGGAGCTGGAGACCGACCTCGAGACCGCGCGCGACTTCCGCTGGCGGGTGCGCGCGCGCTGGGAGCGCGGGATGCAGGCCAAGGTCTTCGCGCGCAACCACGCGATCGACGTCGGTCAACCGGCGAGCTTCGACACCGAGGACGCCGCGGCCAGCGCGCTCGAGCTCCTGCTCGCCTCCCTCGCGGGCTGCCTGGCGGTCGGCTTCCAGTGGCGCTGTTCGCAGCGCGGGATCGAGGTGTTCAACCTCGAGGTCACGCTCAACGCCCAGGCCGACAACGTGCTCGTGTTCCTCGGGCTCGAGGAGACCGGTCACCCCGGTCTGGCCGGGGTCGAGGGCAAGCTCTACGTCGACGCCGACGCCGACCCCGAGGACCTCCAGGCCCTGTGGAAGGAGACCTTGCGTCGCTCCCCGGTCGCGCAAACCCTGGGGCGACCCGTCCCGCTGAAGATCGAGCTGCAAGCCGTATGACCACCTTGCCCGCCTACCCCGTGACCACCGTCGGCAGCTGGCCGCGCCCGAGCTGGCTGCGCCAGGCGACCAAGCGCCAGTCCAAGGACCTGGCCGAGCTGCGCGACGAGGCGACCCTGCTCGCGATCAAGTATCAGGAAGACGCCGGCGTCGACCTGATCAGCGACGGCGAGCAGCGCCGCGACAACTTCTTCTCGTTCGTGGCCGAGAAGCTCGGGGGCATGAAGCTCATGACGCTCTCCGAGCTGCTCGACTACGTGGAGGACAAGGCCGGGTTCGAGGCCCTGCTCGGGGCCCTCGACGTGCCGGCCTTCGCGATCAAGAACCCGGCGGTGACCGGCAAGCTCAGCGTCGAGCGACCGCTGGCCGTCGACGACGCGCGCTTCCTGCTCGAGCACACCCGCAAGCCGGTCAAGGTCACGCTGCCCGGGCCCTACCTGCTCAGTCGCTCGACCTGGGTCAAGCAGCTCTCCGAAGGCGCCTACCCGACTCGCGAAGCGCTGGCCGACGACGTGGTGCAGATCCTGCGCGCGGAGCTGATCGCGCTCGCTGAGCTGGGCGTGGCCATGGTCCAGTTCGACGAGCCGGTCTTGACCGAGCTCGTGTTCACCGGGAAGGCCGCGACCCGGACCTTCATGTGCGCCGCGCTGGCCGCGAGCGCCGACCCCCAGAGCGAGCTGAACTTCGCGGTGGAGCTGATCAACCGCGTCGCCGAGGGCGTCTCGGGCCCGATCGTGGGCCTGCACGTGTGCCGGGGAAACTGGAGCAACAAGGAGGAGGTCTTGCTCGAGGGCGGCTACGAGCCCTTGATCCCGCACCTCGCGCGCATGCACGCCGTCGACCAGTTCGTGCTCGAGTACGCGACCCCGCGCGCCGGAAAGCTCGAGGCCCTGCGCGGCCTCCCGGCGAAAGCCCAGCTCGGGTTCGGGGTGGTCAACCCGCGGACCGCCGAGCTGGAGGACCCGGGCGCGGTCGCGGCGCGGGCGCGCGAGGTGAGCGAGCTGCTCGGCCCCGAGCGCGTGTTCTTGAACCCCGACTGCGGCTTCGGGACCTTCGCCGAGCGCCCGGTCAACGACGCCCAGACGGCGTACCGCAAGCTGCAGGTGCTGAGCGCGGCCGCCCGCGAGCTGCGCGCAGGCGGCTAGCCCGCAAGCTCACCACTTCGTGGTGAGCTTTGCGGGTTAGCAGCGCTCGATCAGGGTCGCGGTGCCCATGCCCAGGCCCACGCAGAGGGTCACGATCCCGTAGCGCTTCTGCTGGCGCTCGAGCTCGCTGAGCAGCGTGGCCACGAGCTTGGCCCCGGTGCAGCCCAGGGGGTGGCCGAGGGCGATCGCGCCGCCGTTGACGTTGACCTTGGCGGGGTCGACCCCGAGCTCCTTCTGCCAGGCGAGGACGACCGAGGCGAAGGCCTCGTTGACCTCGAACAGGTCGACGTCCTCGAGCTTCAGCCCGGCCTTCTCGAGCACCTTCTGGGTGGCCGGGATCGGGCCCGAGAGCATGAGCGTGGGGTCGACGCCGACCTGGGCGTGGGCCACGATCCGCGCGCGGGGCTTGATCCCGAGCTGCTGGGCCTTCTTGACGCTGCCGATCAAGACCGCGGCGGCGCCGTCGGAGATCTGGGAGCTGCTGCCGGCGGAGATGATCCCGTCGGGCTTGAAGGCCGGGCGCAGGCTGCCGATCTTCTCGGCGGTCGTGTCGCCGCGGGGGCCTTCGTCGCGGGTGTGCGTCGTGTCGCCCACGGTGACCGGCACGATCTCGCGGCTGAAGCGGCCCTCCTCGGCGGCGCGCAGGGCCTTCTGGTGGCTCTGGTAGGAGAACTGATCGATCTCGGCGCGGGTGATCCCCCAGCGCTCGGCGACGAGCTCCGCCGAGATCCCCTGGGAGACCATGTCGAAGCGCTCGGTGAGGTTCGGGTTGAAGGAGCCGACGTCGCTGCCCATGGGGACGCGGGTCATGCTCTCCATGCCGCAGCCGACGGTCAGCTCGGCGGTGTCGCTCTGGACCTCCATGGCGGCGAAGGCCACGGCCTGGGCCCCCGAGCTGCAGAGGCGGTTGAGCGCCACGCCGGGCACCGACTGCGGCCAGCCCGCGGCGAGCACGGCCTGACGGATCACGCACAGGCCCTGCTCCTGGAGCTGGGTCACGCAGCCGCCGACGACGTCTTCGACGTGGTGCGGGTCGAGCCCGTTGCGCGACTGGAGCGCTTGCAGGCACTCGGCGAGGAGCTGGTCGCCGCGGACCTCGGCGAATTGGCCGCCGTTCTTGCCGGTGGGGGTGCGGACTGCGTCGAGGATGAAGGCGTCGGTCATGCGGGCTCCTTGTCGCCTCAGGATACCTGCTCCAGCGGGGACGCGGGCGGGCGGGGCTTGCGGAGGAGGGGCTGGGCTTGGGCGGTCGCCAGGGAGCGCCAGGCCCACTCGACCGGGCCCATGCGGAACCACCGCAGCCAGAGCGTGGCCCCGGCGAGGAGCACGAGCCAGAGCGCGACGGTCAGCCCCCAGAGCGCGACCCGCGTCGGCTCGCCGAAGCGCCCCAGGCCGTAGGAGTAGAAGAGCGTGGTGCAGAGCACGGTCTCGCTGAGGTAGACGGTCAGCGCCATGCGTCCGGCGTTGGCCAGCGGGCGCAGCGGCCAGGCCTGCCAGCGCGCCTCGCTGAAGGAGAAGCAGAGGGCGGCGTAGCCTGCGGAGAGCACGATCACCGTCAGGTAGTGCGCGCCGTCGAGCAGCAGGTTCGGGCCAGGGGCGGTGGCGTAGAAGCGCGCCCAGGCGAAGCCCAGCTCGAGGGGCAAGCCGAGCCCGAAGCCGAGGGCGAGGCCGACCCGCAGCACGAGCTTCGGCGGGGCGTGAATCCAGCCGAGCTCGTGCACGGCGACCCCGAGGCACATGAGGCCGCCCAGGCGCCAGGCGTAGAGGAAGGCCACGGCCATCAGGATCATGGACCAGAACCGCGAGCGCCAGCGGAACTGCTGGGCGTAGGTCCCGTGGCGGAAGGTCCAGGCCTCGCTGTAGGCCTCGCGCCCCCGGTCGGCGGCGTCGTGGGTCGGGCCGCCTTCGGGGCCGTCGGTCCACTCGAGCAGGGTCTGGCGGTCGGGCTGGGGCTGCTCGGTCTGCTGCAGGTTGGCCAGGCCGAGCAGCAAGAACAGCCCCGTGGTCATGCACAGGCCGAGCGCTCCGAGCCCGGCGAACACGGCGGGGATCTTCACGAAGCTGCGGAGCGCGAAGACCAGGAGCCCGCAGCCCGCGTAGGTGAACAGGATGTCGCCGTACCACAGCCCGAGGCCGTGGCAGAGCCCGATCCCGGCGAGCAGGAACAGCCGCCACACGAAGTAGGGGCGGAAGCTGTCGATCGCCAGGCTGCGCTCGGCGCGGGCGGTCTGCAGCGCGATCCCGACCCCGAACAGGAACGCGAACAGGGTAATGAACTTCACGTCGACCAGGGTCCCGAGCAGCGCGTGCGCGACCCCCTCACTCAGCCCGCCGCCGGCGTAGTCGACCGCGTCGCGGAGGTCCGAGGGGTAGGCGAAGGAGGGCAGGTTCGCGGGGAGGATCCCGAGGATCGCGACGCCGCGCAGCCCGTCGAGGGCCCACACCCGCTCGCCTTCGCGGGTGATGGGGTCGTGGGCCGGCGGGGACGTCGGCGAGGGGGCCGCGGTGCGGCCCTGGGAGGGCGCGAACCACGCCGGCACCGGGTCGGCGCGGGTCGGCGGCCGGGTCCCGGGGGTGACGCCTGGGGTGTCGAGCTCCGGGGCGAGGGCGTCGCGGTCGGGGCTGCCCGAGCCGGCGGGGTCGCGCGGCTCCAGGGGTCGGGAGCCCGACTGGAGGGGGTCCGCGTCGTTCACCCCCAGAGCGTAACCCGAAGCCGCGCGCCTGCGGAGGAGGCGCAGCCCTGTTCGCTGAGGTGCGGAGCAAGACCCGACCGCGCTCTCCTCGCCCGCGTGAGCCGGCGTGGGGGCCCGATCCGTTCGGGACTTCGTCGGGCCAACGGGTAGACTCGCAGCATGAGTCGGCGCTGGGTGTTGGTGGGGGTGTTGGGGGTCGCGGCCTGCGCGGCGCCGCGCGTGCCTGCATTGTTTGGTCCGCCCCCCGAGGAGCCGGTCGACGCGGTCCGCGCGCTCGGCCCGTTCTTGCAGGAGCATTGCCTGCGCTGTCACTCCGGGGAGGACCCCGAGGGCGGGGTGAGCTTCCCCGGGCTGCGCGACGCCGAGGCCCTGCGCGCCGAGGCCGAGCTCTGGAACGAGGTCCTGGCCCGCGCGCGCGACGGCTCGATGCCGCCGGCCGAGGAGCCTCAGCCGAGCCGCGCCGCGCGAGCGGCCTTCGTGGCCGCGCTGCGGGCAGCCCTGGGGGTCCGCGCCGGCGACCCGGGGCGGGTCACGATCCGGCGCTTGAATCGCGCCGAATACAACGCCTCGGTCCAGGACCTGCTCGGGGTGGGGCTGCGCCCCGCCGACGCGTTCCCTCGCGACGAGAGCGGGCACGGGTTCGACACCGTGGGCGACGCGCTCTCGATCTCGCCGCTCTTGCTCGAGAAGTACCTCGCCGCCGCGGAGCGGCTCGTCGAGGAGGCGCTGGTCGACCCGCAGCCCTTCGTGCAGCGGGTCGCGGGCGACCGCCTCGAGGGCGGCGGGAACGCGCGGGGCAAGCTGCGGGTCTTCGCGAGCACGGGGCGCGCAGGCTTTCGCCCCGAGGTCCGCACGGAGGGGCGCTACCGCGTGATCGTCGAGGCGTGGGCGGACCAGGCGGGTCCAGACCCCGCGCGGATCGAGGTCGTCGTCGACGGGCAGCGCGTGGCGGTGCTCGACACGGAGGGGGAGGGGCGCGATCAGGCGCGGAGCTACGAGGCCGAGGTCGCGCTGAGCAAGGGCAGGCACCGGGTCGAGGTCGGCTTCCCCAACGACTACTACCGCCCCCAGGATCCCGACCCGAGCCAGCGCGACCGGAACCTGATCGTGCTCGGGCTCACGGTCGCGGGGCCGCTCGAGCCGCCGCGCTACAGCCCCCTGATGCAGGGGCTGCGCGAGCTCGACCGCTCGACCCCCGAGGCGGTCGCCCTCAGCACGCGCTTGGCCTTGGCGCCGCTCATGACCCGCGCCTTTCGCCGCGCGCTGCGCGACGGCGAGCTCGAGCGCTACGCCGCCCTCGCCGACGCGGCGCGCGCGGAGGGGGCCGGGTTCTACGGGGGGCTCAAGCGCGCGCTGACCGCGGTCTTGATCTCCCCCCACTTCCTGTTTCGCCCGGAGCTCGACGCCGACCCCAGCTCGGACGCGGTGCGCGACCTCGACGGCTACGAGCTCGCGTCGCGGCTCTCGTACTTCCTCTGGTGCAGCTTGCCCGACGACGCCGCGCTCAGGCTCGCCGCGGAGGGCGCGCTGCGCGGCCGGCTCGTGGGCGAGACCCGACGCCTGCTCGCCGACCCGCGCGCGGACCGCTTCGTGGCCGCCTTCGCCGGGCAGTGGCTCGGCCTGCGCCGGCTGGAGGACGTGGACCCCGACCCCGCCAGCTTCCCTGGCTTCGACGACGCGCTGCGCGCCGCGATGCGCGCCGAGAGCGAACTGGTGCTGACCGCCTTGCTCCGCGAGAACCGCAGCGTGCTCGAGCTGCTCGACGGCGAGTTCACCTTCGTCAACGAGCGCCTGGCCGCGCACTACGGGATCCCGGGCGTGGAGGGCGAGCGCTTCCGCCGGGTGCGCTTGCCAGCCGAGCGGCGCGGGGTGCTGACCCACGCCAGCGTGCTCACGGTCACCAGCAACCCCACCCGGACCTCGCCGGTGCAGCGCGGGAAGTGGATCCTCGAGCAGCTCCTCGACGACCCGCCGCCGCCGCCGCCGCCGGGCGCGGGCGACCTCCCCGACGACCCCCAGGCCCGCGCCGAGAAGAGCGGCCTGGAGCGCCTCCAGGATCACCAGGCCCGCGCGGATTGTCGGTCGTGTCACGCCAAGCTCGACCCGCTGGGCGTCGCGCTCGAGGGCTTCGACGGGGTCGGCGCGTTTCGTGTTCGCGACGGCCGGCACCCGATCGACGACACGGGGACGCTGCCCGACGGGACGGTGCTCGCTGGCGCTCCGGGGCTGAGCGA
>JAGQRJ010000811.1 GCA_020425635.1 Planctomycetota bacterium
CGCGCGAAGCTGCCGTCGGAGATCGCCTGGTTGATCCGGGCCAGGTCTTGATACACGACCCGCCCGGCGCCCATGTTGAGGTGCCCGACCTCGCTGTTGCCCATCTGCCCGTCGGGGAGGCCGACCCAGTGCTCCGACGCGTTGACCAGCGCGGTGGGGTATTCCGCCCACAGGGCGTCGTGACGGGGGGTGTTCGCGAGGGCCACGGCGTTGCCCTCGCGGGCTTCGCGCACGCCCCACCCGTCTCGCACGATGAGCAGCACCGGCTTGTGGGGAGACACGTCTAACTCCTCTCCCTGCAGGTGCATGATAACCCGCAGGGACGCTGCAAGCCCTGCCCAGCGCGGGGGTGGGCGCTCTGCACACGCCTCAGTTCCACGGGCCGCGGACCTCCTCGCCCTCGTCCTGGTCTCCGACCCGCAGGCGCGCGCTGAAGGTCCCGCGCTCTGGGTTCAGGGTCAGGAGCGCATAGACCGCCTGGCCGCTCCCCAGGGCCGGGACCTGGAGGCTCGAGCCCTCGAGCTGGAGCGCGGGGCCGTGCGTGACCCGCAGCGTCGCCGAGGGGTAGTCGGGCGGACCGCCCAGCAACAGCTCCCGGCCGCGGTCCGGGCCCTCGCCTGCGTCCGCCTCGTCTGCGGGCACCTCGCCCGCAGGGCCCAGGACGTCCAGGCGGACCCCCGCGACCCGCGCGCTGTAGGCCAGCTCCGCCGAGCGCGCGGGGAGCGCGCGCTCGAGCGCCTCGAGCAGGCCAGGGTCTCGCTCGAGGTCGAGGGGCCCGAGGGCGACGTGCACCGACCCCGCGAGGGCGCCCAGCGCGCCGATCAGCTCGTCGCGGGCCAACTCGACCGACTGTTTCCCGGCGCCGAACAGCGGCCCGACCACGAGCACGAGCTCGATGTCCGGATCGGCCGAGAGCACGTCGACCACCTCGTAGAGCGCGTCGCTCGCCTCGGGCGCCCCGAGCAGCGGCGCGGCGATCACCGCGCAGCGGATCGGCTCCAGCGGCGCGGGAGGAGGCGCGCTGCTGCACCCGACCGCCAGCAGGAGCGCGCTCGCTGCGCCCACCGCGCGCAGGCGAGTCACTCGCCCTCCAGACGTGGGCCGACGGTGAGCGCGACCCAGGCCGTGCGGCAGTTGAGCACCGGCTGGTCTTGATCCTTGGTGGTGGGCAGCTTGACGCGGTTGTAGAGCGTGCGGGTCTTGCGGGTCGGCTTCGACCCGCAGCGCGTGTGCCGGGTGCGCAGCTCGCTGCGCACCACCCCCGGGCGTTCGAGGGCCAGGTCCGCGGCGGCCTCGAGGCGCTCGCGCACTCCCGGCGCGCCCTCGCGGTCGACCCACCACACCTGGGCCCCGGGCTTGAGCTGGGCGTAGAGCGTCCGCAGCGCGCCCACCGTCCCCTCGGGGAGCTCGGGTTCGCCGCGGGGCGGGAGCTCGGAGAGGAGGTTGATCCCCAGCACGAGGTCGGCCTCGCGGACCGCGTCGCGCACCTTCACCCCCAGGGGCAGGGTCAAGTCCGCCACGAGCCCCGAGGCCGGCGCCTCCAGCTCGTAGTCGACGCCGAAGGCGGGGTCGCGCTCGGCGCACGCCTCGCGCGCCGCGGCGTAGAGCGCCGCGAAGTCCTTGTCCCAGGAGCCGAAGTGGTCGACGCGCTGCACCTCGACCCGCGCCAACCGATCGGGCTCGCCCCGCGCTCGGCGGCGCGTGAGCACGTCGAGGAACGCCAGCACCTCGCTCCCCGGGCCGGCGCCGAGGGCGACCACCTTCAGCGCGGCGCCCTCGAACAGCGCGGGGTGGTCCTCGAGGAGCTGACTGACGTCGGTCACGTGCGCAGGGAGCAGGTGCCAGAGGTACGCGCGCCGAGTCTCGACGTCGCCGTAGGACAGCGGGCGCCCCGCGCGAAAGGTCGCGGACAGCCGCTCGATCGCCTGGGCGAGGCGCTTGGCGTCGCCGGTACCGACCGCGCGCTGCACGACGTCGAAGTAGTTGATCCGGAGGGTCATTGGGTTCCTTCCGCCGCGCGCAGCGCCGCGGCGAGCCGATCTCGGGCCGCCTGCACCTTAGCGTGATCGTCCGACCCGGGCTCGAGGCGCGCCAGGGCGCGCTGGTAGTAGGAGAGCGCTTCGCCCCCCTCCCCCAACGCCTCGAGGCTCTCGGCGAGGGCCAGCATGACCCCAGGGTCGTCGGGCGCTTCGCCCAGCAGCGCGCGCGCGTCGTCGCGAGCCTGAGCGTGGTCGCCCAGGTGCTGCGCGGTCAGGATGCGCTTCGCGCGCGCGTCGTGCAGGCGCGGCTCGAGGGTCAGCGCGCGGCTGAAGTCTTCGTGGGCCTCCTGGTAGGCGCCCTCGAGGAAGTGGGCGGAGCCGCGCAGCTCGAGCAACCCAGGGTCTTCGAGCCCGAGGGTCAAGGCCTGGGTCGCGGCCTGGATCGCGCCTCGAGGGTCACGCTCCGCGAAGGCCGAGAGCGCGAGGCTCCTCCAGCCGTTGGGGTCCTCGGGCTGCAGCTGCACGTAGCGTGTGAAGTCGACCAGCGACCCCCGGACGTCGCCCGACTTCGCGAGCACCGTCCCCCGCCCCATCAGCGCCAGGGGGTCGTCGGGGTCGGTCTTCAAGAGCGCGTTGAAGTCGCCCAAGGCTCCTCGCAGGTCGCCGCGCTCGATGCGGATCATGCCGCGAGACACCAGGGCGTCGGCGTTGGGCCGCGCCCACAGCGAGCGGGTGAACTCCTGCTCCGCGAGCTCGAGGTGGCCGAGGAGCGCGCGACACTTCCCCAGCCCGTAGAGCGCCTCCGCCCGCTGGCCGCCGGCCCCGAGCTCGAGGGCGTGCGTGAAGCACTGGGCCGCCGCGTCGGGCTCCCCGCGCGCGAAGCGCTGGCGACCCAGCTCGAGCCAGCCCCGCGGGGGGACCGGCTCGCGGTCGGCGGGGAGCCGACTCAAGTAGTCGATCCAGTGCTGGAGTGCCCCGCCGCCCATGTCCGGTGGCATGCTGGCGGCGGCTCCGCGCAGCTCCGCGAGCGCCTCCGCGCGACCCCCCGGGACGAAGATCAAGCACAGCCCCCGTCCGTAGTGGGCGGGGAAGCAGCGGCGGTCGATCGCCAACGCGCGGTCGTAGTAGGCCAGCGCCTCGCGCAGCTGCCCCGCCTCCCGGTAGAGCGTGCCCAGGCTGGCGAAGGTGTTGGCCTCGGTGCCGCCCTCGAGGCGCGCGACCTCCTCCAGGTCCCGCACGGCGGCGGCGCGGTCCCCGAGCTCGCTCGCGACCAAGCCGCGCAGGAAGAGCGCCTGTGGGTTCGCCGGGTCCTTGGCGAGCACCCGGTTCAGCGCCGCGGCGGCCTGCTCACAGTCCATGCGCTCGAAGAAGACCTCGGCCGCCCCCATGAGCGCGTAGGGGTGATCCGGATCGAGCGCGAGCGCAGACGTGAAGCACTCCAGGGCGCGCGCGGTCTCGTGCCCCAAGAGCAGCACCTGGCCCAGGGTCGACAGCGGGTGGGGGGAGGACGGCGCGAGAGCAACCGCGCGCTCCGCGTCGGCCAACGCCCCCTGGAGGTCCCTCCCTCGCAGCCGGACCCGCGCTCGGTCGTTGAGCAGGATCGCCTCCTCGTCGGTGACCTCCAGCGCGCGCGCGAAGTGCGCCTCGGCGTCGGCCATGCGTCCGCTGCTGGCGCAGAGCAGCGCGAGCATGCGCTCTGGCCCCGCCTCCTGCGGGCGCAGCGCGGCGGCGCGCCGCAGCACCTCCTCGGCCTCCGCCGGCCGGTCGCTGCGGAGCAGGACCTCGCCGCGCAGCATGCAGCAGGCGAACTGCCCGGGTCCTGCGCTCGAGCTCGGCCCCTCGAGCACGTCCAGCGCCTCGTCCGGCCGCTCGAGGCGCAGCAGCACGTGGGCCAGGACCCAGGCCGCGTCGGTGTCGCCCGGCCTGAGCTCGAGCGCGCGCCGAGCCCAGCTCTCGGCCGCGAGCTGGTCGCCTTGCCCGAGGTGCACCCGCGCGAGCTCGATCGCCGCCGAGGGCGCGCACTCGGACTGCTCGAAGGCGGCGCTGAGGTCGGCGCGGGCGGCCTCCCAGTCTTCGCGGTCGCGACGCACGGCGCCCCGCCACAGCAGGCCCCAAGGTGCGCTCGGCTGCTCGGCGAGCAGCTCGTCGGCGATCGCGCGCAGCGCCTCGTAGTCCTGGGCTGCGAAGGCCTGCTTGCCCTGGGCGAGCAGCGGGGAAGGCGGCGACGGGATCTGCTGCGCAGCCGCAGAATCCTGCGTCGCCGGCTCGCTCGCCCACCAGCACACCAGGCCGACGAAGAGCGCGGCGCCGACGACCCCTGCGGCGACCCAGGGCGCGCGCCCCGCAGGGCTCCGACCCTGAGGCGCGTGCAGGGACGCGTGCAGCGCTCGAGCCAGCGAGGTCGCCGACCCATGACGCCGTGCGGGCTCCTTCTCCAGCGCGCGCAGGCACACCGCCTCCAGCTCGGGCCACACCTCGGGAGCCAGCCTCCGCGGCGGGATCGGCGGGTCGTTGAGGGTCCGCTGCACGAACTCGAGGTAGGTGCGGCCCTGGGCGGGCGGGCCTCCGGTGAGCATCGCGTAGAGCGTGGCCCCCAGCCCATACACGTCCGTGAGCTCCCCGATCTGCTCGGTCTTGCCCGCGGCCTGCTCGGGCGCCCAGTAGCCCGGGGTCCCCATGCTGGCGCGGCTCTGGGTCAGGCGCGCGTGGGTCGCGTCGAGGTCGCGGGCCATGCCGAAGTCGGTGAGCTTCGGCTCGCCCTCGCTGGTGATCAACACGTTGTCGGGTTTGATGTCGCGGTGGATCACCGAGCAGGAGTGGGCGTAGGCGACCGCCTGCGCGAGGGACTGCGCGATCCGCACCGCCCGCGCTGCGGGGATCCCTCCGCGCTGCTCGAGCTCGTGCTGCAGCGAGCCGCCGCGCACGAGCTCCATGACGAGGTACGGGTGTCCCTGGTGCTCGCCGTAGGCCAGCACGGTGACCAGGTTCGGGTGCCGCAGCCGCGCGAGGGTCCGGACCTCGGTCTCGAAGCGCGCCCGCTTCTTCTCCCCGACCTCGGTCAGGACCTTGACCGCGACGTCTTCGGAGCGCTCAGGGTCCCAGGCGCGATAGACGACGCCGTTCGCCCCGCGCCCGAGCTCCTCCTGGAGTCGATAGCGGCCGACCGCTTTCAGCATGCCTCATTGTTGCACCCCGGGTCGGGAATCGCAGGCGACAAGGTCGAGGAACCGAACCGAGCCTTGGGGGCGCGCCCCACACGGGCGCGAGCGGCGCCGAAACGCCGCTCGCGAGCTCCCCGGAGCCGAGCGGCGGCCTCTAACCGACCGCGGCCCCCTCCTCGGCGGCCGGAGCCGCCGCCGGCTGGGCGGCGTCGCCCGAGCCGCGCATCGCGATCAGCTCGGAGACCGTGGGCGGACGGAACTCCTCGACCGCGTAAGGGATCCCCGCGGTGCCGGTCTCGAGCCAGGTGTAGTCCCCGGCCAGGAGCTCCTTGCCGACGGCGTGCTTGAGCGCGTCGTCGTTGTTCCACATGTCCTTGAACCACTGCTTCACGTTGCGCCGCGCGCCGCGCGCGAAGAGCTCCGCGATCCGCTGCGCGCTCGCGGCGTTGGGGTCGCCGATCTCGCGCATTCGCTTCGCCCGGGTCAAGACCGCGGTGAGCACGAACAGCTCCATCGCGATGTCCACGGCGCGGAAGAGGAACTTTTGCTTGTACTCGAGCTTGGCCTGGTAGACCATCATGCCGTGGAACACCGAGCGGGCGAGCTTGCGGCTCGCGCGCTCGGCGAAGCGCATGTACTTCGCGAGCTTGCCGTAGCTCCCGTATTTCGGGGGGAGCGTGAAGCCCAGCCAGCGCGTGGGGTACCACCAGGCATAGAACGGCCCGGCGCTGAACAGGGCGCTCTTGAGCTTGGCGCCGAAGCTCGAGCGCGGGTCGACGATGTCCCCCGCGACCTGCAGGTGCTTGTCCACGGCCTCGCGCGCCATGAACAGGTGCATGATCTCGCTCGAGCCTTCGAAGATCAGGTTGATCCGGCTGTCGCGCATCAGGCGCTCGATGTTGATCGGGACCTCGCCGCGGGCCTTGAGCGAGAGCTCGGTCTCGTAGCCTCGCCCGCCGCGGATCTGCAGCGCCTCGTCGACGGTGCGCCAAGCGCGGGTGGTGTTCCACTCCTTGGCCGCCGCCGCCTCGAGGCGAATGTCGACGCCCTTGCGGTCGGCGAGGTCGCCCAGGAGCATCATCGTCGACTCGAGGGCGAAGCTGACCGTGGTCATGTCGGCGAGCTTGTGCGCGATCGCCTCGTGCTTGCCCACCGGCACGCCCCACTGCACGCGGGCGGTGCACCACTTGCGGCAGGCCTCGAGCAAGGTCTTCACGCCGCCGCTCGTGCCCGCGGGGAGCGTCAGCCGCCCGGTGTTGAGCGTTACCAGCGCGATCTTGAGGCCCTCGCCGTCCTGGCCGATCAGGTTGCCCTTGGGGACCTTCACGTTGGTGAAGCTGACCACGGCGTTCCCCAGGGCCTTGAGCCCCATGAACCGGCAGCGGTGCTCGATCTTGACCCCCTCCCACGCGGTCTCGACCACGTAGGCGTTGATCCGATCCGTCTTCGGGTTGCGGGCCATGACGACGAGCAGCTCGGCGAGGGTCCCGTTGGTGCACCACAGCTTGGTGCCGTTGAGCACCCAGTGCTCGCCGTCCTCGGTCAGCTCAGCGACGGTCTCGAGTCGGGCCGGGTCGGAGCCCACCGCGGGCTCGGTCAGCGCGAAGGCGCTGATCGCGCCCTTGGCGCAGCGCGGGAGGTATTCCTTGCGCAGGGCGTCGCTGCCGAAGAGCTTCACCGGCTGCGGGACACCGATCGCCTGGTGCGCGGAGAGCAGGGCGGTGACGTTGGCGTCGTAGGCCCCGAGGTATTGCATGACCCGCACGTACTCCGGGTGGGTCAGCCCGAGCCCTTCGTATTCCTTGGGGATCTTGATCCCGAACGCGCCGAGCTCTCGCAGGCCCTGCACGACCTCCTCGGGGTATTCACCGGTGCGATCGATCTCGAGCGGATCGACCTTCTCGAGCAGGAAGGTCTTGAGCTTCTCGAACCACGCGAGGAACTCCGGACGATCGGGCTCTTCGAGCGGAAACGGATCCATGAGGTCCGGTCGAAAGCGACCGAGGAACAGCTCCTTGATGAAGCTGTCGCCGTTCCAGGTCTTCTCGCGAGAGGCTTCGGCGAGGTCGCGCGACTTGAGTTCTTCCTCGGTTGCCATCGGGTCCTCCTTCGTGTCCATCGCCAATCTATGCAGTGCGTCATGGACGCACAACGTTCGTGTACGAAGTTTTTCCCCCGGGCGGCCCGCCATGACACGTAAATAGCTTTATTTCCTAGTCTTGCACTTCGATTGCGCCCCGCACCAGGTCCCCTCGAGGGCCTGCTCGCGCCCGCGGTCGAGCTCCCCGCGGCAGGTCCGCAAGTAAATGTGGCCGGCGCACATTTTGATGATTGACGTGCCCTACCCCTAGCGGTATTAAAAACGCGGAACGAGGCACTCGGCCTTCGGTGGTCGCCTGTCCCGTTTACCGACCGTGGTAGCTCCGCCTACGCCACGGTACGAAGCAAGCGGACTTTGCTGGGTGCTGTCGACTTCGAGTGGGGGGCCTTGGCCTCCTTTCCAAGGTCTTCACCACGAGCAGTCCCTGCTCGACTCCTGCTCGCAGTCTGCTTGCCCGGCGGAAGTGGTATGTGTGAACCGAAGTGAACTCCTGGATCGACCGATCCGGCACCTGGACATCACCGCCTTCGACGCCCGCCCGATCATCGACGCCTACCGGGAGACCGCGTTCCAAGCGCGGAACCTCGCGACAGCCGCCGATATTTACGACCGGATGCTGGCCGACAAGGACTGCGCGGTGATCCTGACCCTCGCCGGGTCGCTCGTCTCCGCGGGGCTCAAGGAGGCCTTGATCACCCTCGTCGAGAACAACATGGTCGACGCGATCGTGTCCACGGGCGCGAACATCATCGACCAGGACTTCTTCGAGGGCTTGGGCTTCAAGCACTACATCGCCCCCGGCACCCCCGAGGCGCCCGTGGTCGACGACCCGACCCTGCGCGCGCAGGAGATCGACCGGATCTACGACACCTACATCGACGAGCGCAACCTGCGCACCTGCGACCACACCCTGGGCGAGGTGTTCGACGCCCTGCCCGCCGGGGCCTACAGCTCGCGCGCGATCGTGGACGCCCTCGGCGGCTACCTCGCCCAGAACCACCCGGACGCCCGCTCGCTGGTGCTCACCTGCCACCGCAAGGGGGTCCCGATCTTCGTGCCCGCCTTCAGCGACTGCTCGGCCGGCTTCGGCTACGTGCTCCACGCCGCGACCCGCCGGCGCCAAGGGCAGGCGTCGCTCAGCTTCGACTCTGGCCGCGACTTCGAGGAGCTCACCGAGCTCAAGGTCAACAGCACGCGCACCGGCTTGCTGATGCTCGGCGGCGGCGTCCCCAAGAACTTCGCGCAAGACGTGGTCGTCGCTGCGGAGCTGCTCGGGCACGACGACGTGACCATGCACAGCTACGCGGTGCAGATCACGGTGGCCGACTCTCGCGACGGCGCGCTCTCGGGCTCGACCCTGCGCGAGGCCTGCAGCTGGGGCAAGGTCGACGTGGTCCACGAGCGAATGGTGTTCGGCGAGGTGACCACCCTGTTCCCGCTGCTCGCGAGCGACGCCTACCACCGGGCCTCCTGGAAGGCTCGTCCGGCGCGCGCCTTCAACGCTCTGTTCGCCACCGCGGCGAGCGAAGCCTGACCCTGACCTACCCCAACGGCGCGAACGCAGGAGCGAACGCATGATGCACCCCGACACCGAACAACGGTTCATCAGTCGCCAGGCTGGCTTCGGCGTGTTCGCCCTGCGGCGAATCCCCCGAGGCACCGTGACCTGGGTTCAGAGCGAGGACGACCGCCCCACCGAGGACCAGCGGCTCCCCGCGGGCTGGTCCGGGTCGGCCGCCACCCGCGAGCGGACCAACCCCGAGGCGCGCTTCCTCTATCAGGACCGCCAGGGGCGCATGATCCTGCTCGGCGACCACGCGCGCTACGTGAACCACTCCTGCGACCCCAACACCGCGGGCGGGCGGGACGACCGCTTCTCGATCGCGCTGCGCGACATCGAGGAGGGCGAGGAGCTGACCGAGGACTACGGCGAGCTGGTCGCGTTCCAGCCCTTCGCCTGTGGCTGCGGCAGCGCGCGCTGCCGCGGGCGGATCAAGCCGCTCCTTGGGCGCGAGGGGTTGCTGCACGAGGAGGCGGTCAAGGCCGCCTTGGAGGTCATGCAGCGCTACCCCGAGCAGCCGCTGAGGCTGCCTGAGGGTTACCCGCAGCACTTCGCCAACGCCTGAGCGCTGAGCCGCTCGCCGCGCGCCCTGCTCTGGGCGCGCGGCGACGGCGGCCTCACAGGTTGCGCGGGATCAAGCCGAGGAACTCGGCGAGGGCTTGGCCGTTGCTCTGGTCGAGCTGGATTCGCGCCGCCTGCATCTCGCCCGAAGACGGGGCCTTCGTGCCGAGCCCGACGCGCGATTGCTGCATCGTCTCCTCGCCCACGCCCTCCCCGCCCGGTCCCTGCAGCCTGCCCTCGCAGGTGAAGGCCCGCTCCGAGCGCGGGAGACGGAACGCGATCCGCGCCGGGGTCCCGTCGAGCGCCTGGAGGGAGGAGAGGATCCCCAGGACCACCCCTTTGGGGCCCAACCAGAGGGTGGTGATCAGGCAGATCTCGGTGGCTCCCCCGAGCACGAGGGTCCCCGGCAACGAGAGCTGGAAGCCGCGGGTCCCCTTGTCCTGCTCGAGCTCGATCCCATAGAGCGCAGACACGGCCACCGCTGCGTCCTTGCCCTTGACGTAGGTCGGCGGCAGCGGCACGTGCAGCGCCCGGCGCCCCAGGGCCTGGACCGTCTCGCTGCCCACGATCAGCTCGCCAGCCTGGGCCATGCTCTCCAGGCGCTGGGCGAGGTTGATCGCGCTGCCGAGGATCGTGAACTCGTAGCGCTCGGGGCCGCCCACGTCGCCCACGACCACCGGCCCGGAGTTGACCCCGACCCCGATCCTCAGCGGCGGCCGCCCCTGGCGGACGAACTCCGGGTTCAGGCGGTGGACCTCGGCCAGCATGGTCAGGGCCGCGCAGGTGCCGTTGAGCTCCGACTGCGTGTCCTGCTCGACGATCCCCCAGTAGGCGAGGATCGAGTCGCCTCCGAAGCGCTCGACCGTCCCCCGCGAGCGGAAGATGATCTGCTGCAGCGAGCTGAAGTAGACGTTGAGCATCTCGACGAGGGTCGCCGGCGGCGTCTCGTCGGTCATGCGGGTGAACCCGCGAATGTCCACGAACAGGATCGTGCCGTGCGCCGAGCGCCCCTGCCGGGCCAGGGGCACTTCGCCGGCCAGCACGCGCGAGACCAGGGCGGGGGCGAAGTAGCGCTCGAGGTTCGCCCGCCGGGCCGCCTCGGCCTGCACCCGACGGAACAGCGACTGGTTCTCGAAGGCCGCGGCGAGGACCGCGGCGACGCCGGTCAGCAGGCGCAGGTCGCCTTCGTCGAAGGCCGCGGCGTCGGGGGGGGAGTCGAGGTAGAGCGCGCCCAGGACCCGATCGCCCACGATCAGGGGCACGCACATGATCGAGCTGGCGTCGATCGTGTCGTCGGCGCGCATGGCCGCGAGCCGCGGGTCGTTGGCCGCGTCGCCGGAGAGGATCGAGCGGCGCTCGCGGATCGCCGAGCGCAGGACGCTCTCGCTGATCCGCACCCGATCCGTCCCCGGGCGCGCCTGCCGGTCGACGACGAAGCGCGGCTCGATCTTGTTGTTCACCGAGTGCTCGACCAGGTCGAAGACCCCGACCCGGCGGGCGCTGGGGAAGATCCGCAGCAGCCGCGCCGAGGTCTCGCGCACCAGGCGATCGGGGTCTTGGGTCCGCGTCGCGTCGATGGAGGCGCCCACGAGCTCTGCGAGCCTCCGCTCGCCCTCGTGGGGCGCCTCCGCGGCGCCCGGATCGGGCTGCTGCATGCCCTCGAGCTCGAGGTCGTCGAGGCGGAAGCGCACCGCATCCAGGGTGAAGCGGGTCGTGGGGGTGTAGCGCGAGCTCACGATGTCGACGTCGCTGGCGGGGATCTCCCCCGAGTCCCCGAGCTTGACGCTCTCCATGCGGACCCGGATCTCGGTGTCTCCGAGGGTGATCAGGTCTCCGTCGCGCAGGCTCGCGCGCCGGGTGCGGACCCCGTTGACCTGGGTCCCCGTGCTGCTGTTGAGGTCCTGGATCACCATGACGTCGGCCTCGGGCAGCACCACGGCGTGCTGCCGGCTGACCTTCGGGTCGCTGAGCTGGAGCTTGCAGTCCTCCCCCCGCCCGATCCGCGAGATCCCGGTGAGCTCCACGGTGGTCCCCGACTGCTCCCCGTTGACCACCTCGAGGCGCACCCTGATCACGAAATCCCTCCTGGAGCATTGTGGACCCCCGCCCCCCCGCGCACCAGCGCGCCTCGTATAGTGCCCGCTCACGGAGGCCCACCATGCTTCGCACGCCCCGGCCTTGCCTCGCCTGGCTGCTGCTCGCGCTCGTCCTCAGGACCCCCCCGCTGGGGGCGCAAGAAGCGCTGCGCACCGCGCCCAACTTGCCCCTGGACGTCACACAGATCGACCTCGACCTCGAGGTCGACCTCGAGGCTCAGCGGATCTCGGGCACCGCCAGCCTGACCCTCAGCGCGCGCCGCGACGTGCAGCTCATGAGCTTCGACGCGGCCAACCTCAGCGTGGAGAGCGTGCGGTGGAGCCAGGGAGACGTGATCCGCGCCGTCGACTTCAGCTCCAGCGACCAGCACCTGACGGTCCACCTGCCGCTCGCGCGAGGCGAGGGCGGGACCCTCGTGGTGCGCTACGCAGCGGAGCAGCCCCGCGCCGGTCTGTTCTTTTACAAGCCGACCGCAGACGCGCCCGAGGTCCCCTACCAGGTGTGGTCCCAGGGCGAGAGCGAAGGGAACCGCTGGTGGTTCCCCTGCGTCGACCACCCCGCCGAGCGCGCCGCGACCTCGCTCACCGCGCACGTGGCCAAGGGGCTCACGGTGATCTCCAACGGCGAGCTCCTCGGGACCGAGGAGGGAGAGACCCACGACACCTGGCGCTTCCGCCAAACCCGCGAGCACCCGGCCTACCTGGTGAGCCTGGTCGTGGGGACCTTCGACGTGGAGCGCGACACCTGGCGCGGCAAGCCCCTGGGCTACTTCGTCCCCCCCGGGCGCAAGCAGGACATCCCGCGCTCGTTCTCGGAGACGAAGGGCATGCTGGACTTCTTCTCCGAGCTGACCGGCGAGGAGTACCCCTGGCCGAAGTACGACCAGACCGTGGTCGAGCAGTTCTCCTGGGGAGGCATGGAGAACACCGGGGCGACCACGCTCAACGAGCGCACCCTGCACGACGAGCGCGCGCACCTGGACTTCAGCTCCGAGCCCCTCGTGGCCCACGAGCTCGCCCACCAGTGGTTCGGCGACCTGATCACCTGCCGCGATTGGGCGCACGTGTGGCTCAACGAGAGCTTCGCGACCTACCTCCAGGCGCTGTGGGTGGAGCACCGCCAGGGGCCCGACGACTTCGCCCGCGAGATGCTCGGGAAGATGGACGGCGGCCTCGGCGCGGGGGCCTCGCGCCCGATCCTCGACCGGCGCTACGCGAGCCCCGACACGATGTTCGACGGCCGGGCCTACCCCAAGGGGGCCTGCGTGCTGCACATGTTGCGCGCGAGGCTGGGCGAGGAGACCTGGTTGCGCGGACTGCGGCGCTACGTGCGCGACGCCAAGGACCAGAGCGTCGAGACCTGGCAGCTGCGCAGGGCCATGGAGGCCGAGAGCGGACTCAGCCTCGAGCGCTACTTCCACGACTGGCTCGAGCAGCCCGGGCACCCCGAGCTGGAGGTGCGCCTGAGCCACGACGCCGACACCCAGCTGGCGACGGTCGTGGTCGAGCAGACCCAGAAGGAGCGGATCTACGAGCTCCCCTTGACCGTGGTCCTGGGCTGGGGCCCGCCCGAGCAGCGGACGACCGCGGAGCAGCGCCAGGTCACCGCGGAGCGCACGGTGCGCTTCACCTTCCCCAGCCCGACCCCGCCGACGTGGTTCCGCTTCGACCCGCGCGAGGAGGTGCTGCTCAAGCAGGCCAAGGTGCAGAAGCCTCGCGCCCTCTGGATCGCCCAGCTGCAAAGCGACACGACCTGGGGCCGCCTGCGCGCCGCGCGCCAGCTCGAGGAAGACCGCCACGCGGAGAGCACCGAGGCGCTGACTGCGGCCCTGGCGGGAGACCCCTACTGGGGGGTGCGCGAAGCCTGCGCCGCAGCCCTCGGTTCGCGGCCCCAGGGCCGCGCGCCGCTGCGCGCCGCCCTCGCGGGCCAGGAGCACCCCACGGTGCGCCGGGCCTGCGTGCAAGCCCTGCAGCAGCTGGGTCGAGACGGCGACACCGCCCGTCAGTTGGCGCTCTTGCTCGAGGCCGGAGACCCGAGCTACGCGGTCGAGGAAGCCGCGCTGCGCGCGCTGGTCAAGGTCGCCGACGCCCCGGAGGGCCACCTCCGCGCCTACCTCGACAAGCCCTCGCACAACGAGCGCCTGCGCATCGCGGCCCTCGACGGGCTCGCCGACCTCGACGAAGCCGAGCAGCGGATCCCGACCTTCGTGGCCTTCACCGCGCGCGGCTACGCTCCCCGGGTGCGCCAGGTCGCGGCCCGCGCGCTGCGGGTCGCGGGGCAGGTGGGGACCCCCCCGGAGCTCAAGGCCAAGGCGCTCGAGGCGCTGACCGGCCTGCTGCGGGAGGGCGGCATGCGAATCCGCCAGGCGGCCCTCGACGCGTTGAACGCCCTGGGTGGAGAGGCGCGCCCGGCTCTGGCCGCGGTCGAAGCCGTGGTCGAGAGCGACCCAGAGCCCTTCCTTCGCCAGAAGGCCGAGGGGGTCCGCGACCGGATCCGCAGCGGCGCCAAGCCCGAGCAGGAGCTGCGCCGGCTGCGCGAGGAGGTCGAGCGCCTCGAGGCGCAGGAGGGCGAGCTGCGCAAGCGCCTCGAGAAGCTCGAGGCCAAGCAGGGCGCGAAGTAAACGGTCTCGGGTTGATCGGTCGGGGGTCGAGGCTAGGATCCGCCCGGAGTGAGGCCCCGCCACGCCTGGCGGGTGGCCTCGAGAGGGCGGCCGTGGACCCACGCTTCCTGGATCACTTTCACGCCCCCCGCAACGTGGGGGACCTCGACGCGCACGACGTGCAGGTCGAGGGTGTGAACCCAGTGTGCGGCGACCGCCTGACGCTCTCGCTGAAGTTCAGCCCGGAGGGAGTGGCCGTCGCGCGCTACCGGGTGGCGGGCTGCTCGGGCGCGATCGCCGCGGCCTCGGCGATGAGCGAGTTGGTCACCGGGGCCGACCTCGCCGCGGCCCGAGCCGTCGACCGCGAGGCGATCGACGCCGCCCTCGGCGGACTGCCCGCCCTCAAACGCCACGGCGCAGACCTCGCCGCCGAGACCCTCGAACGAGCCCTCGCCGCCTGGCGAGGCTCCCCCTCCCCCCACGGCGCGTCGCGCACAGGAGAGCAGCATGTCGATCAAGAGTGACCGCTGGATCCGCAAGATGTCCCTCGAGGCCGAGATGATCAGCCCCTTCGTGGAGGATCAGGTCCGCGAGGGCGTGGTCAGCTACGGCCTCAGCTCCTACGGCTACGACATGCGCGTCGCCGACGAGTTCAAGGTCTTCACCAACATTCACAACGCGGTGGTCGACCCCAAGGCGATCGACAACCAGGCCTTCGTCGAGATCGTGGGCGACCACTGCTTGATCCCGCCCAACAGCTTCGCCCTCGCGCGCAGCGTGGAGCGCTTCAAGATCCCGCGCGACGTGCTCTGCGTCGTGCTCGGCAAGAGCACCTACGCCCGCTGCGGGATCATCATCAACGTGACTCCCCTCGAGCCCGAGTGGGAGGGGCACGTCACGATCGAGATCTCGAACACGACCCCGCTGCCGGCGAAGATCTACGCCAACGAAGGCCTGTGCCAGGTGCTCTTCTATCAGTCGGACGAGCCCTGCCAGACGAGCTACGCCGACAAGTCGGGCAAGTACAACAAGCAGCCCGCCCAAATCGTGCTGCCGCGGCTGTAGCGCCCCTGCCCCAACACCCGCAGGGGGGGCCTGCTCTGCAGCTCGGCGGCGGGCTAGCCTTCGGGCTGCTCGACCGCGGCCAGGACCTCGCGCAGGCCCCCGGCCCGGGAGCGGAGCGCGTTGGCGGCGCGCTCGAGGAGGGTCGCATCCTGAGCGGCCTGGGAGAGCACCTCCTGCAGGCGCTCGGCGCGAGCGCGGTCCTCCGCGGAGGCCTGGGCGGCGAGGGCTTCGAACTCGGCGCGGGCCTCGGCGGCGCGCTCCTCCGCCGCGGTCAAGGCGGCCTCGGCCTCGCGCTGCGCCTGGAGCGCGGCGTCGCGCGCGGCGATCGCCTGCTTCCCCCGCTCGCTGAAGCTCTGGAGCTTCGCCATCAGCTGCTCTTCGCGGGCGCGGTGCTCGCGCTCCACGGCGCCGACCTGGCCGCGGAGCGCGTCGCGCTCGCTGCGGTAACCCGCCGCGCGCTCCTTGAGGTCGGCCAGGCGGCCCTCGAGCACGTTCATGGCCTCGAGCTGGGCGAGCCGCTCGGCCTCGAGCCCGTCCTTGCTCGAGCCGCGTCCCTCGGCGACGAGCTTCGCCTGGTGCACGAGCTCCGCGAGCTGCGCGAGCTGCGCTGCGGGGGGATCGCCCGAGGTCCGCAAGAGCTCGTCCATTTCGAGCACCTTGGTCTGAGTGCCCTCGAGCATGACCTCCAACGCATACTTCTTGCCGGCCATGGCGGTCCGCTCGGCGCGCAGGATCTGGATCCGCGAGCGCAGCCCGTTGAGCTCGCTGATCAGCTCGGCGCGGCCGCGCTCGGTGTCCAGCGCCGTCGGGCCGAGGTCCGACTCGTCCCAGACGTAGAGGTCTTCGTCCTGACCAGGGACTTCGGGCTCGTTCATACGCTGGAGTGTAGCCGCCGAGCCGCCTGAGGCGAGGCCGACTAGCCGGTGCGCGCCATGCGGCTGATCTGGGTGCGCAAGGCGCTGTCGGCCTTGGCCACCACCGAGTCTTCGCGCAGCAGCTCGAGGCCAGCCTGGGCCAGCCGGTAGCGCCCGCGGCGACTTCCGCGCTCGAGCAGGCCCCGCTGCTTGCAGAGCCCCTGGGAGAGCAGCGACGACAGCCCGCCGGGCTTGGCGACGCCCCGCAGTCGCTGGAAGCACGAGCCGATCAGGTGCTGATCGACCTCTTCGACCCCGCAGTGCTCGCGGAGGAAGTGGATCAGCACCAGGACCGTGCGCCACTTGCGGCCGGTGGGGACCTGCCGCAGGTACGCGCCGAGCCGGCTGAGGTCGGGGAGCGGATCGGCCTGCTCGCCGCCGCTCAGCGCCGCCTCGATCCGCTCGCGCGCCTGCGCCGAGAGCCGGTAGCGGCCGCGGGCGGCGCGCTCGAGCCAGGTGCGCCGAGCGAGGCTCGCCAGGATCCCGCTCGTGATCCGGTTGCTGGCCAGCGAAGCGAGGGTCCGGTCGAGGTCTTCCCGGCCGAAGGTCTCGAAGCCGCGCACGCAGGTCAGGTAGTAGCCGCCGTAGAGGGCCTCGCGCGCGCGGGCCGACAGCCCAGGCAGGGGCGCCTCGACCGCGTTGACCCGATCCCAGAACTCACGCAGGTCGGGGTCGAGCTTCGCGGCGGTCGACCCCGTCAACAGCTGGCGGATCGCGTCGGCGTGACGGAAGAAGGGATCGGCGTCGCACCGGAGGGTGACCGTTCCGTCGTTGTTCAAGCTGACCGCCAAGCGCCCGGACATGCTGCTCCTCGGCCCCGTGGGCCTACGCTATTGAGACCCAGGGCCGACCGTTCGTCAATCAAGACCCGGATCTGGCGGAAATTGGCGCCGTAAACCCTTTATTTTCGTCTTGGGACCTTCTGCCGAGCGGTCCGCCTGGGTGGCCAAGCGGCCTTGTGCCTGTCAGCCCCCGCGCTACCCTAGGGGGGCTGGAAGGTGACATGGCGGACGATCGGCACTTGGCAATCATGAAGCTGCTCTCTATGAAGCACTTCCCGTTGCGCTCGCCGCGACCCAAGCTGGGCATTCCCAAGCTGCTCGAGGCCTTGAAGCGCTTGGGTACCGAGACGACCGTCGACGACTTGTTCGGCGACCTCAACACCCTCAAGGGTCAGGGCAAGGTCAACACCGAGCCCAAGATCATCATGCGCGACGAGGTCGAGACGGTGCAGTTCGAGATCTGGCTGACGCCGCTGGGCCGCACCGAGCTGGAAAAGAAGCTCTCTACTTGAGCGAAGACGTCTCCCGGATCGCGCTGCTCATCGACTACGAAGAGATCATTGCCGGGCTGCCCTCGGGCCGTAAGTTCAACGCGAAAAAGGTCTTGGAGCGCGTGCTCGACCTGGGCAAGGTCGTGTTCAAGCGAGCTTACGCCGACTGGCGCAGCCACGACAAGGCCAAGCTCGAGCTGCACAAGCTCGGCTTCGACCTGATCGAGACCCCCAAGGGCCAGCGCAGCCAAAAGAGCAACGCCGACATCCGCATGGTCGTCGACGCCATGGAGATGGTGATCTCCAAGGAGCACATAGACACCTTCGCGGTGGTCACGGGCGACAGCGACGTGACCCCGCTGGTCGCCAAGCTCCGGGAATACGACAAGACGGTGATCGGGATCGCTTGCCGCAGCACCGCGAGCGCGCTGCTCGTCACCTCGTGCGACGAGTTCATCTTCTACGAGCAGCTCGCGGCGGTCGACGTCGACGAGGGCCAGAAGCGAATCGCCGCGAGCCAGAGCGTCAAAGGCGGCCGCAAGCTCGAGCGGCGGCGGGCCGAGGCGCTGTTCCTGGTCGTCGACACCGCTCGCAGCCTGCTCCGCCAGAAGGACAACGTGTGGGCCTCGGCGGTGAAGCAAGCGATCGTCCGCAGGCACCCCTCGTTCACCGAGAGCTTTCACGGCTACCCGACCTTCACCGCGCTGCTGCGCGAAGCCGTCGAGCTCGAGCTGATCGAGGCCACCCGCGATCAGCGCACCGGCAACTACCTGATCAACGGGCTGGGCGCGAAGGTTGCAGGCGCGCTCTAGCGCGACCTCACCAATCCACGCCCCGACAACAGGTTAAGCAGCCGTAAAGCGACCGCGCAGGCGTCGCCTTTTGTTCTCACTTTCCTTTCCAGTTTCGGGATTGCGTCGTGTGTTGACCCTCGCGGACACCCGTAATTACCTTGATCAATAGAGTTAAGGTCGTTTGGCGATCGTGGCAGGGCGAGTGCATCAACGTGCGTTGAGATCAAGGCGCGGAGGTGTCATGCGCGGTCAAAGTCTTTTCCTTACGGTCATCCTCTTCACGACGCTCGGGCTCAGCGCCTGCGGGGGCAACAAGAGCAGCAAGAAGAGTTCTGCTGCTGCGCCCGTCACGTCGAACACGAACGGGAACACGAACTCGAACACCGCGACCGGCGACGGCTTGGACCTCGACGTCGTGGCTGGGGCGATCACCGAGTCCAAGCCCGTCGCGGACCTCGTGGCGCTGACCCTGACCCTGGCGGCCCCGGCGGCCAACTCGGCGGCGGTCGAGTTCGAGTCGCTCACCCTGAGCGCCAGCGGGACCCTCGACGAGAGCACCGAGCTCGGTGAGATCAAGCTCGTCGGCGACGACAACAAGAACGGCGCCCTCGACGCGGGCGAGCCGACCCTCGGCGCCGGCGCGACCCCGGTGGTCTTCTCCGCCGACGACGGCACGGTGACCTTCACCCTCGCCACCGCGGTAGCGATCGCGCCCGGCGCGGACCTGCAGCTGCTCGTGGTCGTCGACGCCTCGGTGTCGACCTCGCCCACGATCACCGGCAAGACCCTCGAGCTGGGCGTGGCCGCGGCGGCCGACGTGACCGTCACCCAGAACGGGACCGCGATCCCCGTGACCGGGATCACGCCGACCCCGGCCCAGCCGATCACGCTCTTCGTGCACGACCACCTGCTGATCAGCGAGATCGTGCCCACCCCCACCGCGGGCGAGTACATCGAGCTGTTCAACCCCACGGCCCAGGCGATCGACCTGACCGACGTCTACCTCACGGACACCACCGACACGGCCGGGACGCTCTGGTACTACAACCTGCCCACCGGGACGAACTTCGCGCCGACCTCGGCCTTCGACTACGTCGTGCGCTTCCCGGCCGGGGCCCAGATCCAGCCGGGTCAGGCGATCACGATCGCCTACAACGGGACCGACTTCATGGCGACCTACACCGTGGCCGCCGACTACGCCATGCGCGACCCGGCGGGCGGCGCTCAGCAAATGCTGACGCCCGACACCTCGAACCCGCCGGTCTGGTCGCCCACCCCCAACGCCTCGACCGGCGGGGTGCTGACCAACTCGGGTGAGCCGACGATCCTCTTCCGCTGGGACGGCACCTCCGACCTGGTCCAGGACCTCGACTACGTCTTCTACGGGACCGCCTCGGCCGCGAACCAGCGCGTCGACAAGAGCGGCGTCATGATCGACGGCCCCGACGCGGACACGACCCCCGGCGCGTACCTCGCCGAGACCGCAGCCTTCCAGCAGCCCGACATCGTCCTGGCCGCCGCCCCGAACACCTCCGTGACGCGGATCAGCTTCACCGAGGCGGGCGAGACCCAAACCGGCGGCAACGGGATCACCGGCAACGAGGAGACCTCGGAGCCCTTCGACACCAACTTCGCCAGCGGCGTCCCGACGCCCGGCGCCCCCTAAACCTGGCGGCGAACGAGCGGAGACGAAGCAGACGGGGAGGCACACGCCTCCCCGTCTCGTTCTTCCGGAGCGACGTGCTCGAGGTCGCGCAGGCGCTCCTCGGCAAGGTCCTGCTCAAGGACGACGTCGGCGGGCTGATCGTCGAGACCGAGGCCTACCACCCCTCGGAGCCCGCCTCGCACAGCCACCGGGGCCCCACCCGGCGCAACCAGACCATGTTCCGCGCGGGTGGCCACGTCTACGTCTACCGGATCCACCGCTCGACCTGCGTGAACCTGGTCACCGGCCCGCCCGAGGAGGCCGCCGCGGTCTTGATCCGCGCCCTGCTGCCCACCGACGGCCTCGACCAGATCGCGGCGCGGCGCGCTCCGCAGCCGCGCCGCGCGTGGACCGACGGGCCGGGCAAGCTCTGCAGCGCCCTGGGCATCACCCTCGACGACGACGGCACCCGGGTCGGCCAGCGGGTGCAGGTGCTCTCGCGCGGCGTCGAGGTCCCCGCGCACGCCATCGAGGCCACCCCGCGGATCGGGATCAGCAAGGCCGTGGACCTCCCTTGGCGCTTCGTGCTCCGCGAGCCCCACCTCCTCCTGCTGGGGTAGGGGGTCCGAGACCGATTCGACGCGGAGCTCAGGCTGGCGCGAGCTCGCGATACAGCGCCTCGTAGCCCGCGACCATGGCCTCGACCGAGAAGCGCTGGGCCTGTTCGCGCGCCCGCTCCCCCAGCTCGGCCGCCCGCGCCGGGTCGGCCAGCAGCGCGGCCAGCGCGGCCCCCAGGGCCGCGGGATCCTCGACCGGCACGAGCACCCCCGCCCCGCCCAGGACCTCCGGCAGGCTGTCGATCCGGCTCGCCACGCAGGGCAGACCCACGGCCATGGCCTCGGCCAGGGCGAGGCCAAAGCCCTCCCAACGGCTGGGCATGCAGAACAGGTCGCAGGCGGCGAGCACGGTCGCCACGTCGCTGCGGTGGCCGAGCAGGCGCACGCGGTCGCGGAGCCCGAGCTGGCCTACGAGCTCCTCCAGGCGTCGACGCTCGGGCCCCTCGCCCGCGATCAGGAGCTTGGCGCCGGGCACCTCGGGCAAGGCGCGCAGCAAGACGTCGAAGCCCTTCTGCGGATCGAGGCGCCCCACAGCGCCGATCCAGGTGGCCTCGGGCGCGAGCTCGAGGACCGCCCGCGCCTCCGCCCGCCCCGGTGCGTCCGCGAAGCGCGCGAGCTCGACCCCGTTGTAGATCACCCGCGGCGCGCGCACCCCGAGCCGCGCGCGCGCGAAGTCGGCCACCGCGGTCGAGACCGCGGTCGTCGCGTCGTCGCGCCCCGCGGTGCGCCGGGCCAGCGCGAAGCGCAGCGGAAGGCGGCGACGCTCGACCACGTGCAAGGTCGAGAGCCTCCGCGCCGGCCGCGGCACGAGCAGTCGGACCGCGGTCGAGGCGTGGAACAGGTGCCCGTGGGCGAGGTGCGGGCGGAACGTGCGGGCTACGCCCCGCAGGCGCGCGGCCGCGAGCAGGTCGAGCTTGTGGGCCATGCGCAGCGCGACCACCGGGATCCCGCGCGCCCGCAAGGCGCGGTCGACGTCGCCGTCATCGCCGTCGGGGCTCTGGAGCGAGACCACCAGCACCTGCCAGCGGCTGGGGTCGAGCCGGGTGGCGACCTCGAACACCACCCGCTCGGCGCCGGCGGGGTGCAAGCAGGTGATCGCGAGCAGCAGGCGAGTGCGCTCGAGGTCTGGCGCGGGGACGGGGTCACGCGCGGGCGCGGCGTAGAAGCGCCGCAGCCCCCGGCGAACCGTCCCCGGCAAGCGCACGTGATCGAGGAGCTCCGCGGTCTCGGCGGGGAACAGCCCGGCCGCCCGCCCCAGCCCGAGGAGCGCGACCCCCGTGAGCGCCCACAGCCCGAGCAGCGCCACGCTCGAGAGGCCCGCCAGGGCCGCGAGGTAGAAGCCCAACGCGACCCCCGCGCCGAGGTGCACGCGCCAGGTCGCCCCGGCGAAGCAGCGCCGGAGGTACGCGGTGCGCAGCACGGCCTCCAGGGAGAACCCCGCGAGGGTCCCCAGGGCGGGACCGAGCACGCCCCAGCCCTGGTGGATCAAGACCACGTCGAGGATCACGTTCAAGGCGAGGCCCAGGAGGCAGAACACCGTGGGCCAGCGCGAGAGGAGCTGCGCCTGCAGCACCGGGCGCTCGACCAGGCCCGCCCCGCGCACCGCGACCGCCACGGCCAGCGCCTGCAGCACCGCCGCCGAAGCCTCCGGGGTGTGCGCCCCCAACACGACCAGCACCGGCTCGGCCACGGCGACGAGCAGCGCGGCGGCGACCCCCCACATCAGCGCCACCTGGGGAGCCCCGAGCCGCAGGTAGCGCTCACGGGTCAGGTCGCGCCCGCGCGCAGCCGCGCTCGCCAGCAGCGGACCGGGCAGCACCTCGAGCACGACCCCGAACACCACCGCCTGCTCTGCGATCCGGTAGGCCACGTCGTAGCTCCCCGCCGCGGCCTCGCCCAGCATGCCCCGCAGGATCAGCACGTCCACGTAGAGCAGCCCCGTGACCCCGAGGAAGCGCGCGAGCAAGGGCGCGCCGTAGGCGCTCGCGCGGCGCATGACGACGCGGTCGGGCCGCGGCCGCGCGGTGACGTCGCGCAGCACCCACAGCACGAAGAGCGCCACCGGCAGCGGCGAGATCGCGGCCGCGAACAGCGCCCGCCCCAGGTCGAGGGAGTCGGCCGCGAGCACCAAGAGCACGCAGAACACCAGCCGCGTCGTTCCGGAGACGAGGGTGATCCAGCCCCCGAGACCGCGCGGTCGCAAGAGCGCGGTCGCGAGCTGCGCGAGGGCCGCGAGGCCCGCGAAACCCAGCAGGAGCCCCGCGCTGGGGATCCCCACCGAGGCCTCGAGCAGCCCGCTGCACAGCCAGATCGCGGGGGCGACGACGACCGCGCTGGCCCCGACGAGCAGGGCGAGCGAGCCCAGGGTCTTCTCGAGCCTGCCCTCCGCGTCGTATTCCTCGGCCCCGAGCCGCAGCGAAGACCACACCGGCCAGGTGAGGAGCACGGTCGCGAAGCCGCCCCAGGCGAGGAACACGCTCTGGCGGCCGTAGTCGGCCTGGTCCAGGTGGGTGAGCAGGATCCGCAACGAGACGAAGCCCAGGGCCGCGGACAGCGCCGCGCCCCCGCCCAGGAGCAGCAGGTCGCGAAACCCGCCGCCCGCGTGGTCGGGGGCTGGGCGCGCGGCCACGCTCAAGCGCTCCGCCCCCGAGTCACGAGACCGGAGGATCGCGGACGACGACCAACACCGCCGACTGCGGCACCACGAGGAAGGTCTCGCCCTCGTAGCGCACCTCGATCGCGGCCTTCTTGTAGAACAGCGCGTAGTCGCCGACCTCGACCTGCATGGGCAAGTAGCGCGGGTCGCGGCGCGAGCTCTCCTTCCAAGGCTCGTGGTCGTCGGGCTCGGGGGAGGGCAGCGCGACTCCAGGGCCACGCGAGATCACTCGCCCGCTGCGTACGTCGGCCGACTCGCCGGTGCCCTGGGGCAGGTAGAGCCCGGAGTGGGTCTTGGTCTCGTCATCGGGTCGGATCAGGACGCGGTCCCCGATCACGATCATGTGCTCCGGCACCTCGCTCACGCTCGCCCCCCCTCGCGCGCAGCCAGCCGCGCCAGCTCGTCCTGCAGGGCGTCGACGCTCTGGTAGACGCCCGTGACCACCCGCTGCAGGTCGACCTTGTCGGCCCAGTCCAGGCGCTCACTTTGGTTCAGCTTGCCCTCGAGCACGCGCAGGTGCTCGCGCACCCGGGTCATCTTCTTGTGCAGGTCGGCCTTGGACAGGTCATGCGCGAGGAGCTTGCGGTCCCGAGGCTGGAAGAGGACGGTTCGCCACGGCGCCTTGGGCTGCGGGTGCCGCAGGGCGCCGTCGAGCACCTCGAGGAACGCGCTGCGCACCCGGGTGCGGCTGAAGGGGGCGCGCTCTTCGGGCACCTGGGTCGCGACCCGTCCCGGGGGGGGCAGGGGCTCGGTCCGCTCTGGAGATCGGTCGCCGCCGCCTCGACGTCGCCGGCTGGGCTCCGCTGACCCGCTCCCCCTGCGACGCACGGTGCCCTTGGGCACGTGGGTCGAGGCCTTGGCCTCGACCTTGGGCAACAGGTCCTTGAGCGAGGGCAATGGCTCGGGGAAGTCGACCGGACCGGCGGGCCCCCAGAGCAAGAGCGCGTCGGGGGGCGCGGAGTCGAGGACCTCGTTGTCGTCGTCGAAGTACTCGTCGCGGTGCCGCCAATGGAGCACGCACACCCGCAGGCTGTAGCGGCCCGGCGCGAGGTCGAGCAAGACCCCCGTGTCGGGAATGTACGAGAGCCGCTCGCCGCGGCCCTCCCCTGGAAGCCGCTCGCTGGCCCCCACGAAGAGCTGCCCCGACCTGACCTCGACCCCGAGCCCGCTGATTTCGCCGGCGATCAGCGCCTGCTCCTCGGGGGTCGGCTCGCCCTCGCGGGCGGCGAGGCGGAACGGACCCTCGCGACCGGTCTGCAGGATCACGACCTTGCCGTCGCGGAGCTCCGGAAGCTCGGCCAGGGGAGTGCTGCGCCACCAGTCCGCGCGGTCGCGCACCCGGTGAGCGAGGACCGCCGGGTCGAACGCGGCCACGGCGGCGAGGTCGGTGACGATCGGGATCAGGCTCATGGCCGCAGTGTAATCGGAGTCGCTGGAGACCGGGAGGGTGGGCGAGCGGGGGCGTGCGCCACGGCCCGGCTAACGGCCCTCAGCGCTGCGCTTGCGCAGCTTCTCGAGCTGCTGCTCGAACCACTCGGCCATCTTGGGGTCCTGCTCGAGGTGGTGCTTGTGCAGGCGTCCGGCGTGGCGCCGCCAGCCCTTCTCGAGCTTCGCTCGCTGCTCGGGCAGGCCCAGCAGCTTCCCGTTGAGGTTCAGCACCGAGAGCCCCTCCCGCAGGCCGCGAAGGTAGCCCAGGAGGTAGCCGCGTCCGGCCGAAGTCGAGGCGAGGTAGTGCACGAAGATCCAGGACTGCGCGTAGTTGGTGAAGGCCCGCGGCGGCGTGCTCATGAAGGTCGCCTGGTCCTGGGCCATGAGGTCTGCCAAGGGCAGGACCGGCGCGAGGGGCGCCGCCTTCTCGCGCAGGAACACCACGTCCTTCAGCCGCTCGGGGTAGATCGGCGGCCCGTCGGGGTCTCGTTGCCGCAAGATCTGCTCGCTGAGCCGGATCCCGAAGAAGTCGGCCAGGCCCTCGTTGAGCCACGGCGGCGCGCGATCGACGCAGAGGTGCAGATACTGGTGAAACGACTCGTGGAGCAGGGTCCGCAAAGTATCGGCCCCAATGCTCAGCCCCGCCGAGGCGGCGAGGTCCTCCTTGCCGCCCTGCTCGTAGAACACGAGCGTCCGCGCGATCGGGAAGTAGGAGCCGATCACGTGCTCGCTGTGCAGGTTGAACGCCGCGCGGAACTCCTCGAAGCGAGCGCGGTCGGCGAACACGTAGACCGTGGCCACCCCTTCCACCCTGCGCAGCTCGCCGAACATGCGCTCGAAGTTCGCGTAGGCCTTGTCCATGATCTCGCAGAGCTCGACCAGGGCCTTGTGCTGACGGCGGATCTTGTCCTCGAGCGCCTTGCGCTCGGCGGGATCGACCGCGGCCCGCAGCTTCTCCTCGAGCTTGGGCAGCGGGAGCGGGAGCCCGACGTCGCTCACGATTCGGTAGTGCCCAGCATCGGAGATCCGCTCGAGGAGTGGCGCGGCGAGCGGGAACTTCGAACGGAAGGGGCCCTCGACCGCCATGCGCAGGGGCCGCACCCCGTCGTCGTCCTCGCCGAGCACCTCCCGCGCGCGCGCGAACTTCCCGTTCATGGCGCAGCACAGCGCGTGGATCTCGTTGATCAGGAGGTAGTCACCGACCTCCTGCTGGACCCTTTGCAGCTTGTCTTGCGCGAGGAGGAACTCGCCCTTCATCGCGTGCACGATCCCTTCAGCCGCGATCCGAGCCGGGGTCGAGGGGTCGACCTGGAGCGTAAAGCGCTCCGCGGCAGCGAGGTCTTGGCTGGCCCAGCTGTCGATCACGCGGTAAAAGGGCGGCCGCTCAGCCCGCGCCGCTGCGGGCCAGGCCAGCAGGAGCGCGCCTACGAGCAGTGCCGTCGAGCCCCGTCGCACGTGTGCCTCCTCCCTAGAGGATAACGCACGAGCGCGCGCCGGGCTTCCGTGGGTCGGCGGGAGGTCGCCTAGCCCGCACGTCTCACCACTCGCTCCGCTCGTGGATTCGAAGTGCGGCCAGCAGTGTTGTTCAAGACAGTGAGACCCGGCCTGCGGCCGGGTACACACTGTCGCTTGCGCCTCGCTCGCGGCGGC
>JAGQRJ010000812.1 GCA_020425635.1 Planctomycetota bacterium
CGCGCGATCCGAGCGAGCACGGCCTTGACGGTGGCCGACTGGCCTTCGGGGTCGAGGGCGGCCTCGAGCCGACGCATGCGCACGCTGAGGGCGTAGGCCGCCTCGCGGCCCTCGGGGGAGAGGTCGTGCCAGGCGGGGAGGAAGGCGAGCTGCCGCGGGTCGCGCGGGCGGAAGGCGCCGGCGACCTCCTCGATCAGCGGGAGCTCTTCGGCGGGCGTCATGCGAGCTCCGGCGCGAGGTCGACCCCCGCCCGGCGCAGGCACTCGAGGAGCAGCTTGCGCGCGCGCGAGAGGTTGCGGAGGAAGGTGTCCTTGCGCATGGAGAGCCGCGCGGCGAGGGTCGCGTCGGCCACGGCGCCGCCGGCCTCGAGGCGCAGCGCGAGGACCGTCCCCGGCTGGGGCGGGAGCTTGTCGCGGCAGGCGCCGATCGTCTCGCGCAGCAGCGGGTCGGGCGGGCTGGGCTCGTAGCGCAGCTCGGCGTCCTGCCCGGCGGCGAGCTGCTCGGGGTCGACCGGGACCTCGCGCCGGTGGCGGCGCACCTCGGAGATCGCGAGGTTGCGCGCGATCGTCTGCGTGAGGCGCACCAGCCCGTTGGGCTTGCCGTCGGGCTCGAAGCGCGGGGCGACCTGCCAGGCGCGCAAGAAGGCCTCTTGCAGCACGGCCTCGACGTCCACCTGCCGGGCGAAGGAGCGCAGGCCGCGGCGGAGCGTAGGCTCCGCCGCGACCAGCCAGGCCGCGAAGGCCTGGGCGTCGCCCGCTCGAATGCCCGACAGGTGAACGTCAAGATCCAAGGTCACTGAAGCCCAACCCCCCAGAGACCCAGGGCGACGGCGAGCGCCACCAGTGCGATCACGATCAGCGCGAGCAGCGCGAGCCGCCAGCGCGAACGCTTCTTGCGCGGGGCCTGCTGCGCCGCGGCCTGCTTGCGGCGCTCGAGCTCCCACGGCGGCGTGCCGAGGAACGCGCCGGTGCGGGTCAGGCGCATGGGGCCCCGGTCTTCGCCGCCTTCGCGGCGATCCTCTTCGGCCGAGTCCTCGAGCGGGTCGTAGCCGTCGGCGTCCGGCGCCGTGAACTCGCTCTTCGACGCCGGCGGAGCTGCTCCTCCGGCCGGGAGCGACGGCGCCGCGAAGAAGGCCCCCGAGTCACTGGGGCTGAGCCCGTCGTGGGGGTCGTCGAAGGCGGGCTCCGGCGCGGGCTCCTCCGAGCGCGGAGCGCGGGCGAACCCGGAGGAAGACGCCGCTGCGCCAGGCGGCGGCGCGAAGCTCTTGGAGCCGCTGCGAAAGGCGCTGTCGTCCCCCTCCTCCTCGTGGAGCTCGTAGGCGTCCAGGGTGGGGGGCATGCCGCCCCCCACCGCAGAGCTGAACGCGCCGCTCGGGAACGCCGTGTCGGCGGTCGAGTCCTCGAGGATCAGCTCCTCCCTGGACGCGTCGAGGCCCATTTCCCTGTCCTCGTCGCCGACCACGGGCTCGACCTCCGCGAAGTCCTTGTCGGCGAAGGCGGACTGGCGGCGCTCCTTCTTCGCGCGCAGGCGATCCGCGCTCGGACCCATGTCGAAGGCCTCGGGGCGCTTCGAGGTCTGGCGCAAGCCCAGGCCCTCGGCCGAGGTCCCGTAGGGCAGCGCGTGGGGCTGCTCGACGCTCCTGCCCCGGGTCCCGGGGTCGACGGTCACCCGCTCGCTGACCGCGATCCACGAGGTCACGCGCGACGCGATCTGGAAGCCCACGCCAATGGCCTCGATCGCGGCGTCGACCTCGCGCTTGTCGCCGCCCGCGGTGAGCGAGGTCTCGAGGTCCTCGACGGTCTCTCGGGCATACAGGGCGACGACGCCGTCGGGGCCCTGGCCGCGCTCGAGGGCCGGGAGCTGCAGGCGCTGCACGAACTCGCCGTCGGCGGTCTGGCCGCGGAGCACGACCTCGCGCGCGCCCGCCCGGGCGCGGATCGCGATCAGCGCCGGTGACTCGGCGTAGAGGTCGGGCAGGCCGCGCGGGGCGACCCCGACCACGTCGGCGCCCTCGAGGCGCAGGTCGGTGACCAGCGGGGCGTGGGTCTTGGCCAGCAGGCGGTAGACGAGCTTGTCGGGGTTCTCGTCGGCCCCGAGCAGGAGCTCGGTCCCGCGCCCGGCGCGCGCCGCGGCCTGAGTCAGCGAGCGGTTGATCCCGCTCCCGATCCCCACGGTGTGCACGCGCGCCTGGCCGGGCAGGTCACGCAGCAGGGTGCTCACGATCTCCTGCTCGAAGCCGATCAGGCCGTCGGTGATCAAGACCACCTGCCGCTGCGAGTCGGCGCGGAGCGGGCTCAGGGCCGCGATCAGGGCCGTGTGCATTTCGGTGCAGCCCCCGGCGCGCAGGTTGCGCACCCAGCGCAGGGCGTCGCGCTTGTTCGTCTCCGAGGCGATCGTCGGCGCGTCCTTCCAGGCGCTGGGGGCGCTGCTGAACTCGATCAGCTCGAGGCGGTCCTCGATCCCCAGGCTCTCGACCAGGGCCTCGACCACGCGCTTGGCCTGGGTCAGCGGGCGGCCGCTCATGGAGCCGCTGGTGTCGATCAGCACGGTCAGGTCGCGCGGCAGCGCGTGCCCGCCGCCGGTCGGCGGGGCGACCGTGATCAGGGCGAAGGTGTCGCCGTCGTGGGCCGCCGTGCTCGGGCGCGCCGCGAGCACGCTCGCGCTCACGTCCGGCAGCGCCACCGGCCAGGTGACCACCAGGTCGCGGTCGAGCTTGGCCCCCGCCGCGAGCTGCGCCGTCGTGCGCTCCGCCGCCTGGGCCACGTTCAGCGCGTGGCTCGGCGACTCCATCTGCCCCGTCAGGCGGTCGCTGACCGCCAGGTCGAGGCTCGCCCGCGCCTCCAGGGGCTGCTCGGCCACCGGCACGCTGAGCTTGAGCACGTCGCGCACGCGACCGACCACCCCCTGGTAGCGCGGCGCGACCACCGTCGGGAAGCGCCACTCCCAGGCTCCCTCCTCGAGCCAGCGCAGGGGCTGGTCGACGATCACCTCGGCCGTGACCTCGGTGCGCGGGGGAATGTTCCCCACCCGTTGGCTGAACAGGCTGCTGCGGTCTTGCTCGAGCAGGGCCGCGGTCTGCCCGCGCGCGATCGCCTGGTGGAAGCGCTCGCGCGCCGCCTGGCGCCCGGTCACCTCACCCACGACCCGCTGCTCGCCGAGCAGGAACGCGAACCCGCTGACCGCGCCGTCAGCCGGCAGCGGCAGCAGGTAGCGCACCTCGAGCGGCTCGTCGTAGGGGTTCGCGAAGCGCTGGGTGAGCACGGTGCGGGCGACGCCGCCGCCGGCCTCCACGGCGAGGTGCACGCTCTGGAGCGGGAGCTCCCGACCGTCGGCGGTGACGAGGCGGCCGCCCTTGCTGCGGGCGTTGGTGGTGGCTGGGGGGGTGAGCATGACCATGTGAGTCCTCCTGGTTCGCGGGGCCAACGCAGGAGGAGCCGAAGGGCGGACAGGGAAAATCGAAAAACCTTAGGGCTTGCAGCGTAATCACTTCGGGCGGTCCGAGCGAGCGCATGGCCGCTTCTGGCCGGGCGCCGTCTACGGCGTCAGCCGCAGGGCGGCCTCCTCGCGGCGGCGGTCTGCCAGGCGCGCGGCGAACTCCGTCACGCGCGGCGCGCGGCGGTAGTCGAAGTCGCTGAACCCAGCCACGCAGGCGCCCAGGCGCAGCCACCCGCTCGGGTGCGAGAGCGGCCAGGGGTTGAAGCGCTGGCTGCGCAAGACCTCCTCCAGGGTGAAGCTGGGGACCCCCGCGGCGATCCCGGCGAGGCCGGGCGGCGCGGCGAGCCCGAGCTCCTTGCGGAAGAACTCGACGACCCGCAGCACGTTGCAGCGGTCGGCCCGGACCGGGAGCAGGCGCTCGACCTCGCCGTAGCGCAGGTCCTCGCGGTAGCGCTGGAGCACGAAGCCCACGTCGAGCAGCCAACGGAGCTGGTAGCCGAAGTACGGGCGGTGCGCGTTGAGGTGGTAGACGAGGTGCGCCAGCATGGGGTTCGGACGCAGGACCAGCACCGAGTCCACGCCTGGGAAGCCGGCCGGGAGGGTCTCCCACAGCGACTCGAAGGGCAGGTGCTCGAACAAGCGGAAGGTCCAGTGCAGGTCGACGCGGACCGCCCCGCTCGGGTCGAGGTAGTCCGCCGCGTCGGCGGTCACCGGACCGCGGCGGTAGCCCATTCCAGCCAAGACCTCCGCCGCGTCGCCCGCGCGCTCGGGAGGCACGTAGAGGTCGAGGTCGCCCATTTGATTCGCGGCTTGCTCCGGGTGGAGCAGCGCGGTCAGCGCGCTGCTCTTGAGCAGGACCGGCTCGATCCCGCGCTCCCGGAGCTTCCCCCGCACCTCGCTGAACCCCGCGAAGCGCACCTCGTTGTGCGCGCGCTGGGCAGACTGCGACGCGTCGAGGCGCGAGCGAAAGGGCTCGGGGACCCCCTGCAGGAGCCCCGTGCGGAGCAAGGCATAGCCCAGGGGCGCGAGCAGTCGGTTCTCCTCGACCCGCGCCAGCCCGCTGGCCCAGGCCTCCACGCCGAGCGTCGCCAGCACGTTCGCGGCGCCCGCCGGCGGTCCCCCAGGCTCCGGGTCGCCCAAGGCGACCTGGAGCAAGGCGCGGACACACTCCACCTCGTCCACGGGTCCCCTCTCCTCGGCCCAGGGTAGCCCCCGGTCCCGGAACGCGCCTCGCCGGTCTGGGGCCGACGCCGAGGCCGACGCCGACGCCGAGACCGACGCCGAGGCGTTCGACACGCCCCGTAGGGGCCGAGCTTGCCTCGGCCCGGACCCCGAGACACCCGCGTCGCCTGGCCTGCCTGGGGCGCACCCCGTTTCGGCGCGTCGGGAGGCAGGGCGACGCGTGGCGCGA
>JAGQRJ010000813.1 GCA_020425635.1 Planctomycetota bacterium
CCGCGCCCGAGCCGGGGGGCTTCGCCGCGATCGCCTGTCACGGCGTGCTCGGCGAGAGCGTGCGCCGCCCGGCCGACCTCGACGCGGCGCTCGACCACCTGGCCGCCGCCCTGCTGCCCGGCGGCGTGCTCTCCCTCGCCCACCGCTTTCGCGAAGACCGCAGCGCCACCCTCGCCGCCGCGATCGCGCGCGCGGTGGAGCGCCACGGGCTCGAGCGCCTCGGCCCCGACCTCCTGCGCCGGCCGCGGACGCCCTAGAGGTCGCACGCTCCAACGAGGAGCTTCCCACGAGTCAGGTCACCACCCGGTCGCCCGCAGGTCTGGGCGTGGGGTAGGGCCCGCCTACTGCGCCGGGGCGGGGTCGGGGCCGCGCTGCATGCCGTCGGCGATCCAGCGCAGCACGACGTCGCGCCGGCGGGAGGGGTTGGGGATCCCCTGGGCCGGGTGCGGGAGGGTCGCCGAGGTGCGCAGCAAGAGCTCGGACTGCTCGGGGTCTTGGGTGTTCACGTAGGCGACCGTGATCGCGTAGTCGACGTCGACGTCGGCGGTCGACGACATGAGGAAGGGGCGCTGGCTGGCCAGGTCGTGGCAGCGCACGCAGTTGACGGCGGCGTAGATCGGGGCCACGTGTTGGCTGAAGGTCAGCTCGCCCGCCTGCTCCGGCGCGCCCTGCTCGATCCACTTCAGCACGTCGAGGTAGCGCGGGTCTTCGGGGGTGAAGACCGCGCCGCCTCCATGCGGGGTGGATCCGGTCGCCTTGGTCAACAGGGAAGAGGTCTCGGGCGCGGCCCGGTCCACGAAGGACAGGGTCGAGCCCAGGTCGGCGGCCGAATCCACCCCGAGCCGGAAGGGACGGGAAGGATCGGAGTGACAGGGAAGGCAAGATTGAGTGAGCAGCGCGTGGATCTCGTCGGCGAAGCCGCGGGGCAGGTCGGCGAACTCGTCGAGCGCGGGCGCCTGGGCGAAGAGCCGCGCGCCGAGGGCCCCGCGGGCCGCGATCCAGAGGGTCTCGTGGTCGGAGAGCAGGGCCTCGATCCCGAGGGTCGCGGGGAGGCCGGTGACCTCGCGCCAGGCGCCGTCGCTGGAGGTCAGGAGCTTGCCGTCGGTGAAGCCGACGAAGGGCTGATCCCCGACGAAGGCCACGCCCCGGGGCTCGTGGTCGAACTCGGCGGTGACCTCGACGCTGACCCCGTCGGTGGTGGCGACGTAGCCCCCGAGGTCCTGGCCGCTGACCGGGTCGTGCTCGCCGACGACGAGCATGAGCCGCTCGCCTGCGTCGGTGGTGCGCACCCCGAGGCCCGCGATCCGCTGCTCGATCGTCCCCGCGTGGGTCGCCACGACCGGGAGCGCGAGCACCACCGGCAGGGCCTGTCCGGGCTCGACGCGCCCGAGGCGGGCGGCGGCGAGCCCGCCGCTGATCGGGGTGACCCCGGCCACGTAGAGGCTGCCGGCGAACTCGATCGCCTGGGTGGGCTGGGTCGAGGGGAAGCGCGCGAGGGAGGTCATGCTCCCGTCGGGGCTCAGGCGGAGGACCTCGCCGTCGAAGGGCGCGCCGCCGGTGAGCACGATCGCGTCGCTCCCGACCCGCGCGACCGAGACGCTCTCGGCGTCGGTCTCGAGCAGCGCGCGCCACGCGGGCGCGCCGTCGACCTCCTCGCGCACGAGGAGCGCGCCGCCGTTGGCCGGGCTGTGGGTCGCGACGTAGACCTGCGCGCCCACGGTGGCGAAGGAGGTGGGTTCGCCGGCGAGGGTGACCTCCTGCTGAGGGTCCTGGCCCGGGGTCACGCGCACGACCTCCGCGCCGCGCGCGGCGAGCACCGCGCCGCCTTCGGTCGCGCCGAGGGCGCGCACGTCGCCGCCGAGGTCGGTGCTGGTGAAGCCGAAGGCCACCGAGTCGGCGCGGTCTGGGGCCACGGTCGCGGGGGCGGCGGTGGATTGCGGGACGAAGTCGAGGGGGATCCCGGAGCCTTGGCTGCACCCAGCCACGACCAGCCCGCACGCGAGCGCGCAGCCGAGAAGTCCAACCTGGTGCAGCGCGTCGCTCACGATCCCGTCCTCCAGGGTTTGGTGCCGCGAGCCCGCGCTGCGCTAACGAGGAATTCCCGGGAGGGGCGCGGCGAGCGTCGTGCGCAAAGGGGTTAGGGGCTCTGGGCGCGCAGGCGTTACACGACGCGTACGAACGACGCGCGCCAGGGGCGCGGGGCGGCGGCGGGGGAGGCTCGCGAGAAAGCGGCCCGCGGGCCGTCCGTAGCCCTTAGAATCCGCGCGCGAAGGAGGGCTGCATGCTGCAGGTCGTCGTCTCCCTGGGTCTCTCGGTCTGCGCGTCCTTCTCGGTCGGCGAGCACACCTTCCACTACCGCACCCTGCCCAACGGGCTGCACGCCCTGGCCGCCGACGACGGGGATCGCGAGCGGGCCTCGGTGTTCGTCGTCTACGGCGTGGGCAACCGCATGGAGACCTCGCGCACGACCGGCATGGCGCACCTCACCGAGCACGCGCTGTTCACGGGCACCGCGACCACCCCCGCCGGGCAGCACGACGCGAAGGTCAAGGCCCTCGGCGGCGAGAGCAACGCCTACACCCGCGACGACTTCACGACCTACTACGCGCACAACTTCGAGCCCAGCGCCCTGACCCAGATCCTGGCCCTCGAGGCCGACCGCATGCGCGGGCTGACCTGGGAGGAGGGGGCCTTCCTCCACGAGCGCGAGCGCCTGCGGGTCGAAGAGCAGCACTCGCACAACGGCGAGGTCGACCTCTCCGGCCGGCGCGACCTCACGGTGTGGGACGGGCGCGACTACGGCGCCGGGATCCCCGACGAGCGGGGCAACACCTGGGGGCCCCAGCTGACCCTGGCTCAGGTCCGCGCGTTCTACGACGCGTGGTATCACCCGCGCAACGCCGCGGTCGTGGTGCTCGGGGCCGACCCCGAGCAGGCCCTCGACGCGATCGAGGCCGCCTTCGGCGCGCTCCCCGCCGGCCCCAAGCCGGGCAAGCGCATGAACCCGCCCCGGATCGCCGGGCGCGCCGAGACCCTCGAGCTGCCGCTCTCGCGCGACCGCCTGGAGTGGATCTTCATGGGGCCCTCCCTCGACGTGCCCGAGGACCGCGTCGCGCTGCTCCTGATCGCGGAGCTGCTCGAGGGCCGCAAGACCCCCGACGGCGCGCCGGTGAGCGTGTGGCAAGGCGGGCGCACCGGCGACGACCTGTTCGTGTTGGCCGCCACCGGCGACGGCGCTCAGGCGACCCTCGAGGCGCTCTACGCCGAGCTCCAGGCGCAGCCCTGGGACGAGGCGGCCCTCGCCAAGGCCAAGCTCAACCTGCGCGACGGCTTCAGCAGCTCGCCCCTGCGCAGTCGGCCCTACTTCTCGCTCGCCGTCGACGTCGCGGCCCTGGCCGCCGTGGGCCACGTCGACTGGCCGGAGCGCTTCGCCGAGCGGATCGACGCGGTCACCCCGGCCGACCTCGCCCGCGCGGCCGAGCGCTGGCTGAAGCCGGAGCAGCGCATGACCCTCGCGATCAAGGCCACCGGCGAGGTCCTGCCCCTGCCCAGCGACCGCGAGGGCCTGAAGCAGGCGGCCGAGGCCGCGGCCACCAGCGGAGACCTCGACCGCGCGATCGCGGCCTACGAGAAGCTGCTCGAGCTCCAGCCGGGGCGGATCGACCTCGTGATCTACCGCTACACCCTCGGCGCGCTGAACCGCGACCTGGGCAAGCTCGAGGAGGCGCGCAGGCACCTGGTCGAGGGGCTGAAGGTCGTGGAGTATCCCGCCCTGCGCGAGCTGCTGACGAAGGTCGACGCCGAGCTGAAGGCCGCGGGCAAGGACCCGGGCGCTCCCACCAGCCAGCCGACCACCCCGCCCGACCCGCACGGCGGCGGCGCGAACCCGCACGGCGGCGGCGCGAACCCGCACGGCGGCGGCGAGAACCCGCACGGCGGCGGCGCGAACCCGCACGGCGGCGGCGAGAACCCGCACGGCGGCGGCGCGAACCCGCAC
>JAGQRJ010000018.1 GCA_020425635.1 Planctomycetota bacterium
GCGCCCGGTCTTGAGCACCTCGAGCTGGATCCCCTTCTCGCCCGGCTTGCGCGCGAGGATCTGCCCCGAGGGGAGGTTGTCGCCGGTCTTGGCGATCAGCACCGCCACCTGGCCCGACGGCACCTCGATCCGGCAGAAGAACACCTGGAAGATCCCGAAGGCGACGAGCAGGCCCACCACCAGGGCCCCCCCCGCCATGGCCAGGGACTTCTTGGGCTGCTCGCGCTCCGCGGCCAGCAGGCCTTCGACGTCTCGCCCCGGGTCGTCCCCGTTTGGTTCGTCGTGCGACTCCGACATACGCGCCTCCACGGGGCCGACCCTACCCGGAATCCGCCGGGTGTGCGTTCCGTGAACGCCCGCCGTTTGGAACGGGGTCCGGCCGCCCCCTGCCTCTGTCCCGGGTTTCTTGGTGTACTGCCCGCATGCCCGAGCCACCGTTCTCCCACGACCCCGACGTCCACCGCGCGGAGACCCCGCCGGGGAGCTTCTACAGCGACCCCGCGGCTTACGCGGCCCAGGCCGCGCTGTTCGCGCGGAGCTGGCAGCTCGTCACGCCTCCGCTCCCCCAGCGCGAGCACGCCACCCCCTGGACCCTGCTCCCGGCGTGCCTCGACGAGCCGCTGCTCCTGACGCGCGACGCCGGCGGTGTGGCGCGCTGCCTCTCGAACGTGTGCACCCACCGCGGCGCCCAGGTCCTCCACGAAGCCTGCGCCGCGAAGGCCCTGCGCTGCGGCTACCACGGCCGGCGCTTCGGGCTCGACGGCTGCCTCAAGGGGGCCCCGGGGTTCGAGGGCGCCTTGGACTTCCCCCGGCCGAGCGACGACCTCCCGGCGCTCCCGCTCGAGGCCTGGGGGCCGCTGAGCTTCACCAGCGTCGACCCGGCGCAGCCCTTCGCGACCTTCCGCGAGCCCCTCGATCACTGGCTGGGCGGGCTCCCTTGGGAGCGCGCCCAGCGCGCCCCGGAGGCCGACCGCGACTACCCCGTCGCCGCGCATTGGGCGCTCTACGTGGAGAACTACCTCGAGGGCCTGCACATCCCCTACGTGCACCAGGGGCTCGTGCAGGCCCTGGACTTCGGCAGCTACCGCTACGCCTCGACCCCGAGCGGCACGATCCAGATCGGGGTCGCCCCCGAGGGCGACCCGACCCTCGCGCTCCCCGCGGGGCACCCGGCAGGGGAGCGCGTCGCCGCGATCTACGTGTGGTGCTTCCCGAACCTGATGCTCAACGTCTACCCCTGGGGCCTCTCGCTGAACCTCGTCGAGCCCAGCGGACCGAGCAGCAGTCGAATCCGCTACCAGCGCTGGGTGTGGGCGCCCGAGCTGCAAGACCAAGGCGCCGGCGGGGACCTCGAGCGCGTGGAGTACGAGGACCAGGCGGTGGTCGAGGCGGTCCAGCGCGGGATCGGGAGCCGACTCTACCGCCGCGGACGCTACGCCCCCGCGCACGAGGCGGGCACGCACCACTTCCACCGCCTCGTGCTCGCGGCGCTGGGCGCGAACGACAAGCAAGCCTGAGGCCTGCCCTCGACCGGCGCCTGCACCGGGATCTCGAGCGAACCCGGCGGGCGTGGGCGACGAGCGCACGAGGCCGCGGGCAGACGCGGCGCCCTGGCCGACCGACCCAGCGGATAGATTGAGGGGGTGAACGAGACCCTCGAAGGCACGGTGCAGGCGCAGGTGTTCCGCAACGAGGCGGGCACCTTCTCGGTGCTGCGCGTCGAGCTGAAGGACGGCGGGCTCGAGACCGTGACCGGGCCGCTGCCCGAGGCGCGCCCGGGACAGCTGCTCTCGGCCGAGGGCATGTGGGTCGACGACGCGCGCTTCGGGCGCCAGTTCAAGGCGCGCCAGGCGGCGCTCAAGCTGCCCAACTCGGCGCACGCGATCGAGCGCTACCTGGCGGGCGGCGGGGTCAGCGGAATCGGCCCCGAGCTCGCGCACCGAATCGTGGAGCACTTCGGCGAGGCGACGATCGACGTCTTGACCCACGAGCCCACCCGCCTGAAGGAGGTGCGGGGGATCGGGAAGAAGAAGCTGGAGACGATCCTCGACTCCTGGCAGAGCCAGCAGGGCCGACGTGAAGCGCTGGTGTTCCTCCGCGGGCACGGCCTCGGCCCGGCCCTCGCCGAGAAGATCCTCGCGCGCTACGGCGTGTTCGCCCGCCGCGAGCTGGAGGAGGACCCTTATCGCCTGGTGCGCGAGGTCGAGGGCGTCGGCTTCCGCACCGCCGATCGCCTCGCCGGCGCGCTGGGGATCACCGGCGCCGACCCGCGGCGCCTGCGGGCGGGGCTGCGCTTCGCGGCGGAGGAGCGCCTGGGGCGCGGCGACGTGGCCACGCCGGTCGAGGCGCTGCTCGACATGACCCACGCGCTCCTCGGGGGAGAGCTCGCGGACCTCGAGGAGGCGCTGTGGGTCGCGCGGCGCAACGGCGAGCTCGAGATCGACCGCCCCGCGGGCGACGACGTGGCCTACCTGCCGCCGCTCCTGCGCGCGGAGCGCGAAGCAGCGCGCCAGGTGGCAGACCTCGTGCGCGAGCAGCGGCGCTGCCTGCGCCCCGAGGCCGCCGACGCGGCGGTCGACGCCGCGGCCGCCGAGCACCAGCTCGAGCTCAGCCCCGACCAGCGCCTGGCGGTGGTCGGGGCCCTGACCCACCCCTTGACGGTGATCACCGGGGGACCCGGTGTGGGCAAGACGACCGCGATCCGGACCCTGGTCGGCGCGCTGCGCCACGCCGGGCGCGGGTTCGCGCTCGCGGCCCCCACCGGGCGCGCGTCGCGCCGGCTCGAGGAGACCACCGGCGCCCAGGCCCAGACCCTGCACCGGCTGCTGGAGTGGGACCCTCGCCGGGGCGGGTTCACCAAGAACCGTGACGACCCGCTCGAGCTCGACCTGCTCGTGGTCGACGAGGCGAGCATGATCGACCTGCAGCTGTTCGCGGCGCTGGTAAAGGCGCTCCCCCGCGGCGCCACGCTGGTGCTGACCGGCGACGCCGACCAGCTGCCCTCGGTCGGGGCGGGCACCGTGCTCGCCGACCTGATCGAGGGCGGCGGCGCCCACGTGATCCGCTTGACCGAGGTCTTTCGCCAGGCCGCGCGCTCGCGGATCGTGTCGGCGGCGCACGCGATCAACCAGGGCGTGCTGCCCGACCTGTCTCCCGTGGAGGGCAGCGACTTCTTCTTCACCCAGCGCAACGAGGCCAGCACCACCCGCGACCTGATCGTGACCCTGCTCACCGAGCGGATCCCGGCCAAGTTCGGCCTCGACCCGCTGCGCGACGTCCAGGTCCTGGCCCCCATGCGCCGCGGCGTGTGCGGCACCGAGGCGCTCAACCGCGCGCTGAAGCAGGCCCTGAACCCCGGCGCCGAGCCCCAGGACGACGACGCCCCGCTGCGGCTCGACGTGGGCGACAAGGTCATGCAGCTCAAGAACGATTACGAGCGCGACGTGTTCAACGGCGACGTGGGGCACGTGCTCGAGGCCGAGCCCGACGGGAGCCTGATCGTCGACTTCGCCGGGCGGCGGATCCACTGCAGCCGCGCCCAGGCGGCGCAGCTGACCTTGGCCTACTGCGCCACGATCCACAAGGCGCAGGGCTCCGAGTACCCCGCGGTCGTGCTCCCGATCCTCCAGGAGCACTTCGTCATGCTCGAGCGCAACCTGCTCTACACCGGCCTCACCCGCGGGCGTCAGCTGGTGGTCCTCGTCGGGCAGCGGCAGGCCGTCGAGGCCGCCGTGGGCAACGCGCGCCCCCGACGCCGAATCAGCTTCCTCGCCGCGCGAATCCAAGCGCTGCTGGCCAGCTGAGGTGGAGCGCGCCGCGGAGACCGGGGTCCGCTTCGCTCAGCCCCGCTGCCCCTACTGCCACGACGAGATCCCCAGCGGGAGCCCCCAGCTCGCCTGCAACACCTGCCGCGCCTGGCACCACCAGCCCTGCTGGGCGGAGGCCGGTCAGCGCTGCGCCGCGTGTGGGTCCCAGGCCACGGGCTTCCTCTCGGCCGATCAAGCCCTGCCAGGCCAGCCCGAGCGGCTGCGCGACCCCGCCACCGAGTTCCGCTTTCGCTGCCCGCACTGCAAAGAGGCCATGTGGGCTGCGCGGACGACCGTCGGGCGCACCGGGGTGTGTCCGAGCTGCAAGCGCGACACCACCGTCCCCGAGGTGGGGAGCACGCAGGGGCTCGTGGTCGGCACCTGGCAGTCGGACCTCACGGACCTCTTGATCGGCGCGAGCGCGATCGCGCTCGTGATCGCGGCCGGAGTGTGGTTCGTGGGCCTGCTCGTGGGGGCGTTCCGCGACGAACCGGGGGTTGCGGGCACCGCGTTTCGCTACGGCTTCAGCGTCCCCTACCTGCTTGGCCTGTTCGTGTCCCTCTTCTCCTCGGGCGAAGGCCGGGACCCCCCGCGCAAGCGGATCGTGGCCTGCGGGCTGCTCGGGATCGCCTCGTTCTTCGGGGCCTGGGCCCTCGACGCCAACGCCTGGGTCCTGGCCGCGCTGCTCCCGCCCTGGCCGGTGTTCCTGCTCGGCTGGCTCCTCGCGCCAGACGGACCGCCGACGCCGCCCCCGGCGCCCGGGCAGGCGCCCTGGCAAGGCGAGTAGGGCAGCTCGCGGACCGCACCGCGCCGTCGATTTAGCCCCTTGACAATTGGACGAACCAATGATCCAATCCACCTAACGCAATGTATAACAAGCCACTAGCGACGCCGTTCTCGCGCCAATCCGCCGTCGACGCCTGCGCCGAGCAGCTGCGGACGGCGATCCTCGAAGGCCGCCTGGCCGCCGGGGAGCGGCTGCCGCCGGAGCGCGAGCTGGCCGCGACCTTCGGGGTCAACCGGGTCACCCTGCGCGCGGCCCTGGGGCGACTCGGGAGCGCGGGCCTGCTCGCCACCCGCCAGGGCAGCGGGCACGTGGTGCAAGACTTCCGCGCGCGCGGGGGGCCTGGCCTGATCGCCGGCCTGCTGCGAATCACCCGCTCGAGCGCCGCCCTCGAGCGCGCAGCGAGCGACCTGTTCCTGGTGCGCCGCCACCTCGCCCACGCCGTGCTCGAGCGCCTGACCCAGCTCGAGGAGGTCGACGTCGCCCCCCTGAACGCGGCGGTCGCCCAGTTCGGCGAGGCCGTGGCCCGCGGCGCTTCGCTGGAGGCGCTGGCCGAGGCGGACCTCGCCGTGGTCGGCGCCCTGGTCGACGCCACCGAGAGCGTGGTCTTGAAGCTCTGCCTCAACCCCGTGGTCCACGTGCTCGGCTCGAGCGCCGCGCTCCGCCGCGCGATCTACGCCGACCCCGCGTCGAACCTGCGCGCTTGGCAGCTCGTGGCGGCCTGGTGCGCCAGCGGCCGACCGCGCGAGGGCCTGAACGGCGTCCTCGACCTGCTCCGCGAGCGCGACCGCCACACCCTGACCCACTTCGCCTAGGAGGCCCCATGCGCCCCCCGCTGCTCTCCCGCCTGCTCCTGCTCTCGCCGCGCAAGGTCGAGGCCAACCTCGCCCGGCTCAGCGCCGCGGGGGTCGTCGAGCGCCCCCCCACGCTGTGGCAGATCACCCTCGGGGTGTTCCGCATGTGGCACCGGATCGCGTTCCGCCCCGAGACGATCGGGACCTGCCGGGCCCAGACGGTGCGCCCGACGTGGCGCGCGCGACTCCTGGCCTGGCGCGCCCTGCGCCTCCCAGCCTTGCTCGCCGAGGGCGCGGTCGTGCCCTGGGACCTCTCCGGGCTGCTCAGCGGCCCCGACGTCCTCGAGCGCCACCTGCTCGGGGCCCACCACGACGGGCGCCAATTCGTCTACGACCTGGAGGCCCTCGCCGCGCACCCGGGGCGCCTGGAGCGGCTCGAGCAGCTGGCCCGCGAGGTCGTCGAAGGCGACTCGCCGCGGGCGCGCTGGCTGCGAGACCTCGTGGTGTTCGAGGGCTACCACGAGCAGCTCCTCGCCGCGGTCCGCGCCGCGCGGGCCGGCGACTGGGGGGTCGACCCCCAGGAGGCGGAAGATCCGGATATCACGCTCAGCGCCTACCTGCGCTGGTGCGCGCAGCAGCCCGAGACCCCGCGCGACACCTGGCGAGCCTGGCGCCGCGGCCGACTGCGCTTCGCGCCCGAGCAGATCGCCAGCGAGGTGCCCGCGTGACCCCCGCCGACCTGCGCGCGCTCCCCCCTCGCGAGCTGCGCGCCCTGCTCGCGGCCGGCGAGCCGATCGACCCGCGCACCCTCGAAGACCGCGTGTTCCACGGCACGAGCCTCGGGCTCCCCCGCCTGCTCGAGCGCTTGACCTGGACCACCTTCGTCAAGGCCTTCCACCGGGACCCTGCCTCGGGCGCCCTCCGCGGCTGGAACGTGCGCACCGAGCCCGGGACCTGGACGCCGCAGCTGCGCCGGGGCCGACCGCGCGCCTTTGGCCACTTCCTGGTCACGTCGCCCGGCGCCTGCCCCTCCGGCGCCGCGGCCCCTCGCGGCCTGCTGCTCGACTACGGCGCCTTGAACCCGGCCTGGCACCCCCTCGCCCGCCTGCGCGATCCGCTGGTGACCCTCCCCGACAGCGGAGGCCTCCTGCTGGGCAGCACGATCCTCGCCCTCGGCGCGCGGCTGGCGACCCCGAGCTACTTCTGCCTCCAGGCGGGGCCCGCCCTCGAAGCACCCGAGGCGCCGCCTCGCGCCCTGCCGGCCCACGCGCTCTCGGTGTGAGCGCAGACCCGCGGGAATGAACTCCCCCCTCCCAGCGTTCGCACGCTGGAGTAGGCTGCCCCCATGAGCTCACCTCGCCGCCGGCGCCTGGCGCCCCTCGCGCTCCTCGCGCCCCTCACGCTGCTGCCCCTCGGAGGCTGTGGCTGGTACTACCTCGACCCCGATCCGAACCTGGTCGCGGTCGGCGCCCCCCCGCCGGCCTTCGAGCTGCCCAATCGCTTCAGCGAACCGGTGAGCCTCGGAGCCCTCCTCGCCGACGACCACAACGCGCTCCTGGTCTTCTACCGCGGCCACTGGTGACTGTGGTGCCGCCCTCAGCTCGGTGAGCTGAACGCGATCGCGGAAGACTTCGCCCTGGCCCGCACGCGGCTGGCCGGGATCAGCAAGGACACCCCCCAGGAGAGCATGGACTGGCAGACCACGGCCGACCCCGACGAGCTGGTCGAGTTCCCCCTGCTCTCCGACACCGAGTGCGTCGCGGCCCGCGCCTTCGGCGTCTACGACCTCGACCACGACATGGCCCTCCCCGCGATCGTGCTCGTCGACGGACGCACGGGGAAGGTCGCCTGGACCTTCGTCAGCGAATCGATCGCCGACCGCCCCGAGGCCGCGCGCGTGCTCGAGCAGGCGCAGGCGCTGCGCGCGCAGCAGGCCGCCGCAGAGGCCGATTGAACGGGGGCCCGTCCGCTGGCCGACAGCGTGTAAGCTGAGGCGGTGACCGAGGACCGCGAACACCAGGAGACCTTGCCCCTGAGCAAGTCCGACGCGAACCCCGCGCCCGGCAGCGCCTCCGACCAGGCCCGCGCGGTCAAGTCCGCGCTCAAAGGCCGCTTCCGCCTCCTGGTCGAGAAGGGCCGCTCCAAGGGGCGGTCCCTGCGGCTCAAGCCCAACGGCGACGTGACCGTCGGCCGGGAAGAGTCCAACGCGCTGACCCTCAGCGACGCCCAGGCCTCGCGCAAACACTTCCGCGTGCTCTCCCGCCTCGGCGAGTACACGCTCAGCGACCTCGGCTCGAGCAACGGCACCGTGGTCAACGGGCAGCGGGTCACGAGCCACGTCCTCCAGCCAGGCGACAAGATCCACGTCGGCGACACCTGGATCTTCTTCCTCGAGGAAGAAGCCGAGGGTGAGCGCCGGGGGGCGCTGACCGGCCAGGAGTTCAACGGCTACCGGGTCGGGCGCCTGCTCGGCCGCGGCGGCATGGGCACGGTCTACGAGGCCCAGCAGATCTCGCTCGAGCGCACCGTGGCGCTGAAGGTGCTCTCCCCGGAGCTCGCGCGAGACCCGCAGTTCATCGAGCGCTTCCTCGCCGAGGCGCGCGCCGCCGGGCGACTGAGCAACGCGAACATCGTCGCGGTGTTCGACGTGGGCCAGCACGAAGACCTGCGCTTCTACTCCATGGAATACATGCCCGGCGGGAGCCTCGACGATCTGCTCCGCGCCAAGGGTCCCCTGCCGGCGCTGGAGACGGTCCCGCTGATCTTCGACGCCGCCCGCGGCCTGGAATACGCCGAGCGCCACGGCGTGATCCACCGCGACATCAAGCCCGACAACCTCATGCTCGGACCCAACGAGACGGTCAAGATCTGCGACCTCGGGATCGCCACCTTCTACGACCCCGACGCGCAGCAAGAGGTCTCGGGCTCTCCCCACTACATCGCCCCCGAGCACGCCCTCGGGCGCCCGATCGATCACCGGGTAGACCTCTACTCGCTGGGGGTGACGTGGTACGAGCTCCTCTGCGGCGAGCCGCCCTTCGCCGGCCCGAACGCCGCCGAGATCATTCGCAAGCACGTCGAAGAAGAGCCCCCCTCGCTGCGTGAGCGCGTGCCGGACCTCCCCCTCGAGGTCGAGCAGCTCGTGAGCCGGCTCATGGCCAAGGACCCCGAGCAGCGCCTGCCCTCTGCGCGCCAGCTCCAGGTCGACCTGGCCGCGATCGCGCGCAAGCTCGCGCTGCGCGAGACCGTGACCCTGCGCCTCGAGGCCGCCGCCCCCAACCTGCCTCCCAGCCCTGGGCTGGCCAGCCAGCGCCTGCGGCGCAAGCCGCGCGGCTACGGCCTCGCGCTCGCGGCGGGCGCGCTGATCCTGCTCAGCTGCCTCGTGGCGAGCGTGGCCTTCGCGGTCTCGGCCTACAAGGAGGCCGAGCGTCAGCGCGCGGCCCGCGCCGACGAAGCCCTGGCCGGACTGCGCGAGCTCGTCGAGCGCGGCGACCTCGAGCCCGCCGCGGCCCAGGCCAAGGAGCTCGAGGCCTCGCTCCGCGCCGACGGCTTCGGCGCGCGCGCGGATCAGGCGCGCCAGGTCGGCCTCGACGCCGAGCGCCGGGCCGCGACCCTCGACGAGGAGGCGGCCCAGGCCCAGCTCGAAGAGGCCCAGCGGCTCTACGCCCGGCACAAGCGCCTGAGCGACGCGCCCGACGACGCGGAGCTGAGTCGGCTCAACGAGCTCCTGCGCCAGGTCCAGCGCCTGATCGACGACCACCCGCAGGCGAAGGCCACCCAGGAGGCGCGACAGCTGGCCGCAGAGCTCGAGGCGTCGCTGCGAGCCCTGCAGCAGGCCCGCGTCGAGCGCGAGGCCGAGCAGGTCGACGCGGCGGAGGCGCTCAAGCGCAAGACGCGCGCGCTCGAGCTGCTGCTCGAGAACGAGCAGCGCAGCGATCGCTTCCTCACCGCCCGCGCGATCGTGAAGGACTTCAGCCTGACCCACGGCGCGGTGCTCCCCGAGGGCGAGGCCGCGCTGAACCAGGTCTTGCGCGAGCGCGCGCAGGCGCTGGTCGAGCGCGCGCTGGCCTCCTCCCAGCAGATCCGGCGCGCGGCGGGGGGCGCCGACGCCCTCGACGAAGCCGAGCGGGTGATCGAGGCGCTGCCCGACACCGGCTTCCCTCAGCTCAGCGCGCGGATCGACCAGGAGCGCAGCGCGCTCGTGGCCCTCCGCCAGCAGTTGACCCAGCAGGCCGCCCGCGAACGCGTGGAGCGCGACCGCGCCCGCGTGGCCGAGGCCCTGGCGGTGATCCAGCCCGACCTCGATCGGCGCCGCTACCGCGAGGCCTCCCACGCCCTGCGCGAGCAGCGCTACGAGCTCGAGACGGCGGAGGCCGAGGAGCGACTCAAGACGCGGATCCTGCGCTTGCGCTACGCGGGAGAGGCGCTGCGCACCTTGAGCCGGCAGCTGCTCTCGGACACGGTCAGGCTGCGGCTCCCGGTGCGCGGCGTGCACCGCACCGTGATCGCGCTGGACCTCTCGAAGCCCGCCTTTGAGTTGACCCCCGTCGGCCGCAAGAGCGTGTTCCTCGACCTCAACGACGTCGAGGTCAAGCCCGAGCTCCTGCTCGACGCCATGACCCCGGCGGCGCGCAGCGCGAGGGCCAAGGTGCACCTCGGCTGCCTGGCCCTCGAGCTCGGGGCGCCGCAGCGCGGCAAGCAGCTCCTGCTCGACGCCGCCGCTACCCCCGACAAGCTCCTCAAGGAGGAGATCGAGCGGCTGCTGCTCGATGACTGAGCTGCCCTGCCTGAGCGGCAAGGACGGCCAGGTGGTGATCGCGGTCGCCGCGCGCCCCGGCGCCAAGCGCGTGGGGGTCCAGGGGCTCCACGGCCCCGCGCTCAAGCTCGCGGTGCGCGCCCAGGCCCAGAAGGGCAAGGCCAACGCCGAGCTGGTCGCGCTGCTCGCCGAGCTGCTGGGGGTCCCTCCGAGCGCCGTCACGCTGCACCGCGGCGCCAGCGCGCGCGTGAAGCAGTTCAAGGTCGAGGGGCTGACCCTCGCGGCGGTCGAGGCCGCGTTGTCCAGCGCCCTGGCGGAGCTCGGAGCGGGCTAGCTGGCCTCCGAGCGCAGGTGGTTGGGCTAGCTGGCCTCGGAGCGCAGGTGGGGGGGCACGTAGCCCTGGGGCACGCCGTCCTCGAGGAAGCTCCCGATCTTGCGCACCTTGGCGTAGCGCTGCTCCAGCAGCGCCTCCGTCGAGAGGCCGAGCAGCGGCTCGAGGTTGCGCACCAGGGCGTCTTCCAGGCGCGCGCAGGCGTCGGGGAGCGACTGGTGGGCCCCGCCGAGCGGCTCCTCGATCACCTCGTCCA
>JAGQRJ010000814.1 GCA_020425635.1 Planctomycetota bacterium
AGGCGCTCGAGGACTACGACCGCGCCCTCCAGCTCGACCCCGAGAACGCGGCCGCGTACAACAACCGCGGCATGTGCAAGACCCAGCTGCGGCGCAACGCCGAGGCCCTCGTGGACTTCGACCGCGCCCTCCAGCTCGACCCCGAGAACGCGGCCGCCTACGCCAACCGCGGCCTGTGCAAGACCCGGCTAGGGCGCAACGCCGAGGCGCTCGAGGACTTCGACCGCGCCCTCCAACTCGACCCCACGATCGTCCTCGCCTACTGCAACCGCGGCGTCAGCAAGCGCGATTTGGGCCGCCACGCGGAGGCGCTCGAGGACTTCGACCGCGCCCTCCAGCTCGGCCCCGAGAGCGCGGACGCCTACGTCAACCGCGGCTTGAGCAAGGCCGACCTGGGGCGCGACGCCGAGGCGATCGAAGACTACGACCGCGCCCTCCGACTCGTCCCCCAGGACGCCGCCGTCTACGCGAACCGCGGGGTGAGCAACGACCACCTCGGGCGCAACGCCGAGGCGCTCGAAGACTTCGAACGTTCCCTGCAGCTCGACCCCCAAGACGTGTTCACCTACTTCGCCCGCGGCGTGCTCAGGATCAAGCTCGGGCGCCACGCCGAGGCGCTCGAGGACTTCGACAGGGCGCTCCAGCTCGACCCCGAGAGCGCGGACGCCTTCAACAATCGCGGCCTGTGCAAGACCCAGCTGGGGCGCAACGCCGAGGCCCTCGCGGACTTCGATCGCGTCCTGCAGCTCGACCCCCAAGACCCCGCCGCCTACGCCAACCGCGGCCTGTGCAACTCTCGGCTGGGGCGCCACGCCGAGGCGCTCGAGGACTTCGACCGCGCCCTGCAGCTCGGGCTCCCCGCCCCCTCGGACGAGAAGGTCCGGTTGCTGCGCGCGGAGTCCGCCAAACGCCTGCGCTGATCCCGCGAGAGCGGGTCGAGGCGACCCGCTTGAGGCCGGTCTCGCGCGTGCGAAGATCCCGCCGCGCGAGAAGTGAGGCTCCATGAACCGTCTTTCCACCCTGGGAATCCTGCTGGCCTGCGCGGTCGGCTGCAGCGCGCCGCCGACCCCAGACGTCCCCTGGACCGAGCAGCTGCTCGTCGACGCCCCGGAGGGCATGACCGACGCCGTCGATTGCCTGGTCGTCGCGCCCGACGCGCCCGACCTGGTCTACGTCGCCGGCAACGCCGGTGAGCAGCACCTGGAGGCGCAGCCCGTCCACCCCTTCTTCCTCTCCAGCGACGACGGCGGGCGGAGCTGGCGCTCGCAGCAGCCGGCGCTGGGCTCGCGGACCGTGACCACCCTCGGGGTGGGGGCCACGCGCGACGGCCAGCGCACCCTCTTTGCCGGGAGCGGGGCGGGCCTCCACCGCAGCCGAGACGGCGGGCAGAGCTGGGAAGACCTCTCCGACGGGCTGCCAGGCGAGTTCCAGGCCTTCGCGCTCTCCGTGCTCCCGGGACCCGGGGAGCGCGTGGTCGCCGTCGACTTCAGCGGCGCGGTGTTCTGCAGCGAGGACGCGGGCGCCACGTGGACCCGCGGCGCAGGCGCGCGCGGGCTGCCCGCGGCGCTGGCCGCCGACGCCAACCGGGCCCTGCTCCTGACCGACGAGGGGCTGTTCCAGAGCGCCGACGGCGGACGCAGCTGGCAGCAGCTCGCAGACTGCGCGGGGGTGCCCGGCTACGCGGCGATCGCGCTCAGCCCGGCGGACCCCGCCCAGATCCTCGTGGTCGCCAAGCTGCCCGACGGCTCGAGCCAGGTGCTGCGCAGCGTCGACCGCGGCGCGACCTGGGCGCCGGTGCCAGGCAGCGAAGGCGCGCAAGACGTCGAGGTCGACCCCGCGGACCCCCAGCGGCTGTATGTGCTGAACGAGCACGAGGGAGCCTCGGTCTGGCGGACCCGCGACGGCGGGGCGACCTGGGAGCCGCTCGGGGCCGTCTCCGGCGCCTGGGAGCTCGTGCTCGGCGGCGGTCGGCTCTACGCCTTGGACCGCTTGAGCCGCAGGCTGCACGTCCTCGAGCTGAAGCAGCTCGCCGACTGACCCCGCGAGCGCCTGGACAGCTCGTCCACCGGCCCGAGTCGACCTAGTTCCCCTCGAGCTTGGCGGCTGCTTCGGCGCGGGTCCGCGCGGCGTCGTCGGCGAGCGCGGGTGGCAGCCCGAGCTCGAGCGCCTTGTCGAGGTCTTCGATCGCCTCGGCGAAGCGGCCCAAGCGCGTCTTGCCGGCCCCCCGGCCGAAGAACCCCTCCGCGTTGCGCGGATCGAGCCGGGTGGCCATGTCGTAGTGCTCGATCGACTCGGTCCAGCGGCCCAAGCGCGCCAAGCTGAGCGCCCGACTGCAGTGGGTGACGGCGTCGCCTTGACCGAGCTCGATCGCCTTGGCGTAGTCCTCGATCGCCCCTTCGTGACGGTCGAGCCTCTGCCGGTTGCACCCCCGAACGAAGTAGGCCTCAGCGTTGCCTGGCTCGAGCTCGATCGCCCGGTCCAGGTCCTTCAACGCCTCCTCCAAGCGACCCAGCATCAGCTTGCTGACCCCTCGCCTCAAATGAGCGCTCGCGGCGTCCGGGTCGAGCTCGAGCGCCTTGTCGAGGTCCCGCCACGCCTCCTCGTAGCGGTCGAGCGTCTGCTTGATCGTCGCGCGGCTGACGTAGGCCCCGGCGACGGTTGGATCGAGCTCGAGCGCGTCGTCGAAGTCCTCCAACGCCTCCTCCAGGTGGCCCAGCGCGTGGTTGCTGACGGCCCGGCCGAGATACGCCTCGGCGTTGTTCGGATCGAGCGCGATCGCCCTCCCGTAGACCTCGAGGGCTTCGAGGTATTGGCCGCCCAGGGCCTTCAGGCTCCCCGCCTGCGCGAGCACCCGGGCCCTCTGCGCCTCGTACGACGGCTCGGGCGGGTCGCTCGCGGGCTCCGCAGGTCGCTCGGGCTGGGCCTCCCCCAGCGCGCCCAGCGACGGATCGACTGCGGGCGGCGGCGCCTCGCTCCCGAGCGAAGCCCAGGCCAGCAGCGAGCCGACGAGGCCGAGCACGCCCACGAGGGCAAGCACGGCCGCCCTCCCCGACGTCAGCCCCGCAGCCGGGGTCGCCGAGCGACCCGTCTCCCGGGGCGCCAGCGGGACTTCGCCCTCGAGGGCCGCGAGCACGGCCTCGAGCCCGGGTCGCTCGGCGGGCTCATTGGCGAGGCAGCGCCGCACGAGGTCGTCCAGCCACGCGGGGACGGGCCAGTCGAGGGGCGCGACGGGCTCGTCGAAGGCCGCGATCGCCTGGATCAGGGTCTCGGTGGAGCGAGGAGGCCTGCCCGTGAGCAGGGCGTAGAGCAGCGCCCCCAGCGCGTAGACGTCGGCCGCCGGTCCGACCTGATCCAGCTTGCCGAAGGCCTGCTCCTTGGGCCAATACCCGGGGGTCCCCAGGAAGCGCCCCTTCACCGACAGGCTCACCGAAGCCGACTTGCCAGGCGCCACGTCCTTGACCAGCCCGAAGTCGGTGAGCTTGACGTTGCCCCGCAGCCGGTGATCCACGAGCACGTTGGCCGGCTTCACGTCGCGGTGCAGCAGCCCGATCGCGTGGGCGGCCTGGAGCCCTTCGCCGACCTGGATCGCGACCGAGATCGCCTCCTCGACCGGCAGCGGGCCCTCGCGCTCCAGCCGGTCTTGCAGCGACTCGCCCTGGACGTAGGGCAGCACCAGGTACGGGTTGCCCTCGTGCTCGCCGCTGTCGTAGAGCGTGACCACGCTCGGGTGGACCAGGCGCTGCATGGCCTCGGCCTCCCGCGCGAGGCGGCGCCGGCCCTTCTCGGTGTCGACCTTGAGCAGCTTGACCACGACCGAGGCCTTGCTGCGCACGTCGGTCGCCCGGTAGACGACCCCCATGCCCCCGCGGGCGAGCTCCCCCTCGATCTCGTAGTGGCCGATCCGCACGAGGCCAGCTTGGTCCCCAGGCCTCGGCCGCGCCAGCTCCCCCCCGGTTGCGGGCCGGGGCCGCGTCCCCTAAGACGGAGGCCTCCGAGGAGGCCCCGTGAACGTCAAGCTGCTCCTGCCCGCCGCGCTGCTCGCGCTCTGCCTCGGGTGCCCCGGCGCCGGTGGCGGCAAGCCGACCCCCGAGGCCTGCTACGAGGCGATCCGCCAGGCGCTGCGGGACAAGGACCTGGCGGCCTACTACTTCGCCCACGCGCCCGAGATCCGCACCGAGATCCTGGTCGACGAACAGCTCTGCGCCGAAAACCGCGCGCGAAGGGCCAGGAAGCTCGACGAGTTCAAGAAGCTCGAGACCGACTACGGCGTGGGCCAGTGGTCGCGCAAGTACGGCACGCTGATCAAGGACGAGATCTACGTGGAGGTCTCCGAGCGCGACCGCGCCAAGCTCTACGGCGAGTTCGTGGGTTTGCTCCAGGACGCGCCCCCGCGCGAGTCCGAGAAGTTCGGTGAGCTGCAGGGCAGCTTCACCGTCTCCGGCGACACCGCGACCGGGATCGCGATCACCTTCCCCGAGCCCTTCCGCATGCCCGAGAACCTCGAAGAGCTCGACCCAGCCATGCAAGACCTGCTCTACGAAACCATGCTTCAGCAACGGGCCGAGAACGCAGGCAAGCACATGGAGCACGAGGTCAAGCTCGTGAAGCGCGACGGCACGTGGTACTTCCTCGAGTTCGGCTCGTCGAAGCAGGTCGTGGAAGACGAGTAGCGCTGTCGCGACGCCTCAGAACCGTGGCGAGGCGCCCGACCCCAGCTCCAGCCACGACCCGAGTCGTCAACGCGCCTCGAGCGCCCGATCCGCCTCCTCGCAAGCGCCGCCGCGTCTGCCAGAGCCCCGACCACGAGCGAGACCTGGGCCGCGACTACGATCGCTTCAGCCGGGGGGAGACCCTCGCGCCGAAGGGCCACCCGCGCCACCATGGAGCGCTCCTTGTCGCCGCAGACGAGCCCGCTCGCGCCACCCCGATCGACCGTCGAAGGACCTCAGGGGTCAGCGAAGCCACCCGCAGCAAGCACCCGCTCGATCTCGGACCGGTGCCGCGGATCGCAGTTGGCCCAGCGCTGTTCGTCTGCGTCGAGCGCTGCGAGAAAGGCAAAGCGGTGCCGCACGCGCCGCTCCCAGGTAGGGATATCGACCGGCCGGGTGAGCTTCCCAATGGACTCCGGCGCGAAGTCCGCCTCAGCGCGCGCGGTGAGCACGTCGCCTGGGTCGAGGGGTTTCGACCCGCGACCGTCGTCGACGACGTCGCCCCACACCTTCAGGACCCACAGCCGCCGGACCTGGGCCTCGTCGATCCAACGTTCCGCGAACTGAGCCAGGTCGTAGACGTCCCGTCCGAGCCGAACGCGGCGATAGCGGGCCAGCTTCTCCGCGCACGCCTCGGCTTCAGAGATCACCGGCAGCGTTGGAAGCGCAAGGTCGTAGGCGCGGTGGATCGAGACCTCGACGAACCCGAGCCGCTCCGGCGCCATGACCAGCGGTCGCCGGGCGAACTCGACCGAAGCGGCGATATCGGGCTGGCCGAGCTGCGCGTGTCGAACGAGCAGGGTCCAGTGCCGTCCGTCACCGCGGGTCTCCTTGAGCGAGAACTCGAAGCCAGAGACCGACGCGCCGTCAATCGCCTCGCAGACCGCGAGGACGGTGTCGTCGCTGGGCGCGACGAAGTCGAGGTCGGTGGAGAACCGCCCAACGCTCCCGAGACGGCACTTGCGGAGGGAGGTACCACCCTTGAAGACCAGCGAGCCGTCGTCGAAGCACCCCAACTCGGCGAGCAACCAGAGCAGGTGGTCCTGAGCCACGTCGAGCAGCGCCGCGCCGTAGGTGTCCGATCGACCGGCGCCGTGAAGGCGCACCAGGGCTTCCGTCAGCGTGGGGGCCGCCACTACGCCTTCCCCAGCTGCTCTTGCAACGGAGCGATCAGGCGGTCGTTGACCTTGAACTCGCTCGACCACATGGACGTCGGACCCTCGCCGAGCGTCACGGTTGGCATGCGCGGATTCGGGCGGCGCTCGAGCAGAGAGAGCCCCTCGTCCCGTCGGTCGCCGCGCTCGAGCAGATACCCGGCGCGCTGCCAAGCCGACCCGGACTGCCCGCCCAACAGCTCCGTCAGTCGCTCGAGGTCGCAGTCGGCAGCGAGCACGTCGAGCTGTCCGATCAGATCGGCCCACGCCCGGAACGATCCAGGCCGGGCGGCGAGCTGGACGAGGAGCGCGTCCGGGCCAATCGCCGGGAGTCCGCTGGCCCAGGCCGTCAGGTCGAGTCCCTTCTTGCGGAGCAACCTCGGCGAGGGGCCGAGGCCTCGTCCGTCCTGAACGGGGAAGTCGACGCGCACCAGCGAGACGTGGGACCGCAGACCGTGCGGGACCCTCGCGCCGGAGGGCAGCCACAGCGCGGTCGGGCCTTCGAACCTCCGAGGAAGGTAGCCCAGGTGCCACGCCGCCGCCTCGCCGGCGAGCGCGAAGACGGCGTCGGGCTCTCGGGCTCGCCAGGCGCGCAGGTCGAGGTAGGGATCGGTCGGCTCCGACTCGCCCGGCGGCACGAAGGCCCAAACGCCCTTCACGTGGAGGGTTGCCAACCAGCCGAGCTGCTGGAGCATTCGCACCGTCGGGTCCAGATCGCGCTCGTCCTCCAACTCGGCGAGGTAGCGAGCGAGATCACCCCGCGTCACCACGGGGGGCCGATCCTGAGCCAGGCGGGCGATCAGGCCTGCCGCCCAAGGAGGAATGGACCGCGCTTCCTTGCCCTGTGCCACCTGGCTCCTTCTGCACTTAGATTCGTTCCCGGATCCGTTCTCTGGGAGCATAGATCCGGGAACACACCAAAGCAACTTTAGAAGTTAGGCCGCCTTCCACTTAGGAACAGACCCTGATCTACGCTCAGGGGTGACCGATCCGGGCACGGATTCAACAGCCCGGAGAACCCGAGCTTGCGAGAGTCCTCGAGGTAGACGACGACCTTCCGACCCGTCCCCCCCCGGGCCCCAAACCCGCATACAACGCACCCCAGGTCACCTAAACTGACCCTCACGCCGCCCTGGCCGACCCACGTGGGCCGGGCGTGGGGCCGCGGCGCGCACAGGGGGGGGGGAGGTCGAGTGCCTGGAACCGGAGCGCCTGAGTCGACGGCCGCCCTCGAGCTGGGGGTGGACCGCTCCGAGCGGGTGAGCCTGAGCACGCACGTGGGCGGCGTGCCGCCGCTGCACCTGCTGCGCGTGGAGAACACGGGCGCCGGCCGGCTGAGCGAGATCCTGGTGTGGGCCGAGCTCGAGGGCTTCAGCCAGGCCCCCTGGACCGGCACGATCCCCCAGGTCTCGCCGGGCGAGACCTTCAACCTCGCCCGGGTCGCGCTCCGCCTCGACCCCGAGGCGCTGCGCGCCCAGACCGAGCGCGCCGAGGCGCGGCTCGTGGTCCGCTGCCAGGCCCGGGAGGGGGCGAACCTCCAGCGGACCTGGGCGGTGGAGGTCTTGCCCCCCGACGTGTGGACGGGCCCGGACCTC
>JAGQRJ010000019.1 GCA_020425635.1 Planctomycetota bacterium
CCCGGGCCCGCGCCGCGCGCGGGCCCGGGGCGTCCTCGCCGCCGGGGTGGCCGCCCTCGCCCTGCTGGCCTGGACCTGGCCGCCCCACGAACACGCCGCGCCGAGGGCATCCCATCCGCCTCCCGCGCCCCGGGAACACGCCGCGCCCCGGCCATCCCATCCGGCCCCACCCGTGGCCCGGGCTCCGGAACCCGCTCGCGAGCTGGCCTCGCCGCTCCCCACGGCCGAGGTCTCCCTCGTGTGCGCCGGGTTCTCGCGCGGGGTGACCCTCGCCCTGGAGCAGCGTCTGCTCGTGGGCCTCGACCAGGACGGCTACACCCAGGTCTACCTCGGCCCGCCGCCTCACTCCGGGCCCTGGATCGAAGACCTTCCGATCTTCAGCGCCGGCCCCGGAGCCCTCCTCGAGCTGCGCTACGGGACCGAGGCTTGGCCCCTCACACCGACCCCGGAGGTCTGGCTCGAGGCCTGGGTCACCGGCGCGACCCCGCGCGAGGTGCGAATCCGCCCGCTCACGCGCGGCCTGCCCGCCCGCGACCCAGTCCAGCGTCGCTGAGCTGGCGGGGGCGAGCCCGTGGGGTCTGACTCCTGATCCGGCCTGCTCCAAGGTCCCTCCCGCCCGGGGGAGCGAGGCAGACGTGTTCGTGGGGCGGGCGATCGCTGAGCGCTCGGCGGTGGTGCTGCGGGTAGCCCTCAGCGCCAGAGCGTCAAGCGACCTCGCTCGCCGACCCCGGCGGGGGGAGCTGAGGACCGGGTTCGACGGGGACGTGTCGCCGCGCGCGAAAGCCGAGCTCGCGCAAGAGCGCTGCGACCGCACCGTCGATCACGCCGTCGACCACGCCCAGGAGCAGGGCTGGCAGGAAGGCGAACAGGGTGAACATGCCCACCCCGAGGACGAGCATGAGCAGGTTGAACGCCGTGGTCAGCGCGCGTCCGGGATCGATCAGCGCTCCACCCGCCAGGAACGCCCCTGCAGCGGTCTGGACGACGAGCAGCGCGATCATGGCGAAGCCCTGAGCCGGGTGCCCCGTCCACCCCGTGTTGCGCAGGTAGCAGCCCATGGCGGCGACCGGCGCGAGCGCCCAGCCCCACTCGGCGTAGCCCCAGACGTCGCGCCAGCTCACCCTGATCCCGCGCAGGGGGTCGCCGTCCTTCCACACCGCCTCGAGGTATGCCAGCTCCGCGACCCCGGCTGCGATCGCCAGGTAGGTAGCGAGGTAGACGAGGGACGCGAGGAGGACCGGGCCAAGGCGCAGCCGAGTTCCGAGGTCTTCGACGGCGGTCAGCAGCGCGATCGCCAAGCCCACCGCGCAGGCCGCGGCGAGCCCGAGCGGCAAGCACAGCACCAGCGCGGCGGCCAGCGACCGGGCCGCGAGCCGCGCGATCGCGGTCAGCCCCCAGAACGAGGCCTCGTGGGTGGGAGGCGAGCTCAAGGCCAACCCAGGGGCGCCTCGCGCAGCACGAAGCGACCCACGTCCGCGTGCGAGCCCATGAACCTGGCTAGCGGACGGTGAAGCTGAGGACCGTGCGCTGGTTGTTGCGCTCGATCAGCACCGAGAAGTTCTTCTCGTTGCGCAGCTGGTCGTAGAGCGCCTTGCCCGAGGCGATGTCGCTCCCGATCGGGTAGCCGTTGACCGAGATCACCTTGTCGCCGGGCTGGAGCTTGAGCAGCTTGGCCATGCGGCTCGAGGGGTCGAAGCCCTTGACCTCGTAGGCCGGCTCGCCGTTGGAGGTGGTGCTCATTTCGCCCCACCCCGACTGCGCCTCGCCCCAGGCGTTCTCGAAGTTCTGATACTTCTCGTAGACCACGGGCGCGATCCGCTTGGGCTCGACGAAGACCACCCCGGGCTGCTTCTTGATCCAGGGATACTCCGGGAACACGACCTCGTCGGGCGGCGGAGGCGGGTCGTTGTCCTCGCGCTTCTCGAAGTATTTGACCTCGCTCGCGGGCTTGAGCTTGGGGCGACCGTCGGCGGTCGTGGCCACCGCGGCGCCGGGCTGCACGGCCTCGGGTTGCACGTAGATCGACTTGGGCGCGCTGCGTCCGTTGACGCGCTCGCGCTCGGCCTCGAGCCACTCGATCGTGCCCTGGATCGCGACCTCGGTCTCGTCGGACACCACCGAGCGCAGGCCGACGTTGATCATGAGGAAGCCCACGACCGCCGCCACCGCGAGCACGGAGAGGACCGTGAGCACGAGGACCAGCTTTTCGAGCAACGAGATCCGCATGAAGCCTCTGCTGACAGGATAGCGAAAGGAACGCCTCAAGGGAGTATACGCGCAGGCTGAAGATCGGTTTAGTCCACCCTGCGGAAGGCGTGGGGTAGTGTGGGCGTGCATGGGTGACGCGGCGCTGCGCAATCTGGAGCGGGCCTGGCGGGGGGGCGATCCGGCCGCCCGTCAGCAGCTGGCTGAAGGCTACTTACGCCGGGGCTTGGCCCAGGCCGCGGCCGAGGTGTTCGCCGAGGCGCCCCCGGCCAGCGACGGCGAGGCCGAGGTCTACGGGCGCGCCTGGGGGCGGATCCTGGCGGGCTTCGCGCCGCGGGAGCGGGTGACCGGGCTGCAGGCCTACGGCGAGCTCGTGGGGTGGTGCGGACCCCGGGGGCGCTACGGCGCGCTCTACAACCGCGCGCGCGGGGAGCTGCGGGTCCTCGACCGCGAGCGGGTGTGCCTGCTCGCCGGAGGCTTGCCGCTGCGGGGGGTCACCCAGGTCGCGGTCGCGGCGCGTCCGCGCGACCCGGGGCTCGCCGAGCTCTACGTCGACTACGCGCTGGGGGTCCGCGCCCGGGGTCGCTGGCGGCTCGAGCCGGACGAGCTGCCCGAGGCGGTGAGCCACGTGCCCTTCGCCGCGCGCTGGACGCGGCTCGCGACCCCCGCCGACGAGCTCCCGCCGGGGCTGTTCGGTGAGGCGTCGCTCTACGTCGAGGCCGTCGAATGGCCGATCCCGTCCGACGCGGCTTGGCGCGGCGCGTCCTGCGCCGCGTGGCTGCACGCAGGGACGCTGACCGTGGTCGACGGCGAGGCGCGCAGCTACGACCTGGCCGCGAGCTGGGCGCGCCGTGACCCCGTGGCCGCGGCCTCGGACTCGCTGGGGTCGAGCCGCTGCGCGTTCCTCCCCGACGGGGCGCTGCTCGCGGGGCTGGCGCGGGTCG
>JAGQRJ010000815.1 GCA_020425635.1 Planctomycetota bacterium
GAGGAGATCACGCGGCTCCTGGACGCGCAGCGACCCCTCGAGGGGCAGCGCCTCGCCGCCGAGCTCACGAGCCTCTACCCGCGCTCCGCGCGCGCGTGGTTCTTCCGCGGGATCGTGGCCATGTCCAAGGAGGCGCCCGCCGAGGCGCTGGGCTACTTCGAGCGCGCGAGCGAGCTCGATCCGGGGCGCGCGAGCATTCTGCTCAACCGAGGCGTCTGCCTCAGCGCCCTCGGCCGCCACGCGGAGGCGCTGCCCCTGCTCGACCGCTCGATCGCCGCGCGGGACGAGGCCAAGACCCGGGTGCAGCGCGCGCTCAGCTTGCACGCCCTCGGCGAGACACCCCGCGCCATGCTCGACGTCCGCCGGGCCCTCGACCAGGCCCCCGAGCCGGGCGAGCTGTTCAACATGGTGGTCATGTCGCGCGCAGCCGGCGACCCAGAGGTGCTCGCCCGCGCGCGCGAGCTGCTCGCCGCCGCGCCCCTCTCCCACCCGGCCGAGCTCGAGCGCCGCGCCACCTTCCTGGAGGAGACCCACCCCCGGGCGGCGCTCCGCGACCTGCTGCGCGTGATCGAGCTCGACCCTCGACGAGACGCCCTGCGCGTGCGCGCCGGGCGACTGCTGGTCGACACGGGCCGTGTGGCCGAGGTCCTCGGGCTGCTGGCTCCGGTCGGCCCCGAGTCCGCGGCGTATCTGCCCGCCCTCGAGCTGCGCACCCTGGTCCACTACTACAGCGGCGAGCCCGAGCGCACCCTGGAGTGCTGGGACGAGCTGTCGCGCGCCACGCCGCCGAGCCCGCTGGGCCAGCTCTACGCCGCGGTGGCCCTCGTCCGCCTTGGACGGCTCGACGAGGCCGAGGCGCTGATCGCCGGTCGGAGCGGCGAGGAGGACCCCAACGTGGTCGGGCTCCACGCGGTGATCGCCAACGCCCGCGGCGAGCACGAAGCCTGCCTCCGCGGCGCCAACGTGGCCTTCGAACGCGGCCTGAAGCAGCCCTGGCTCAGCGCCGCGTTCGCCGACTCGCTGGACGCGCTCGGACGACCCGAAGCCCTCGCGGCGTGGAAGCACCTGCTCACCGCGCCGTGCCTCGAGCCGGCCGCGCGCGAACGCGCGCAGGCGCGAATCCAGGCCCTCGAAGCAGACGAACGCTAGACCGCGACCGGCTCGCCGACGCGGTCGACCGCGACGAAGCCCGCCTCGAGCAGCGCGTAGAGGTCCTCGCGCAGGCGGTCGGGGTCGAGCCCCTGGGTCCCCGCGATCACCCGCCAGCGCTCTTCGCGGATCCCGGCGAGCAGCTCGCGCTGGGCGCGCGCCCCGAGCGCCTCGACCTCGCACAGGTAGAGGTGCTCCCCCGCGGGGATCTCGGCCAGGGCCGGGTCCTCGCCCTCCACGCGGTGCAACGGGCTCGAGCTGCCGCTGTGCGCGTGGATCTGCTCGGCGAAGCTGCGCCGCTGCGCGGCGCTGCCCCCGTGGAGCAAGAACGGACGGGTGGACAGCGCGTAGTGCCGCGCGAGGTGCTCGAGCCGCTCACGGCCGGCAGAGATCGAAGTCGTCAAGCAGTACCTTACCTTCCCACTCCTGGGCCGCATGCTAGCGACCCCCACCGACGAGTCCATCGCGGATTCCGCGCGGCGTCCGTGCGCAGCCCGCACGCTTTCTCGCCCGCCGGCCGACAGCCGGTTCGGCCCGCCCCGACCCGAGCGCGAAGCGGCTCGGGCGACTACACTCGGGCCCATGCGCAGGCGACGCGAACTGAGGGTCGAGGCCGGAGACGGCACGCTGCTCTACGCCCGGCAAACATGGGTCCCTGGGGCGAGCGGCACGCCCATGATCTGCGCCAACGGGATCGGCGTCTCGACGATCTTCTGGCACTACCTCGAGGACCACTTCGCGCCGACGCGCCCCGTGATCTGCTTCGACTACCGCGGGCACGGGGAGAGCGAGTTCCCCCGCGACCTGAACCGGCTGACGATCGAGGAGAACGCGCGCGACGCGATCGCGGTCCTCGACGCCTTCGGCCACGAGCGCGCGATCTTCCTCGGGCACAGCATGGGCTGCCAGGTGATCTACACCTGCGCCTACCAGGACCCCGAGCGCGTGGTCGGCCTCGTGCCCTGCCTCGGCGCGCTCGGCGCGCCGGTGCACACCTTCCTCGACCGCGAAATGCTCTCGCTGATCTCGTTCGTGATCAGCTACCGCGTGGGGCTCGCGCTCCCCGACCTGGTGACCGCGGTCAAGCTCAAGCTCATGAGCAGCCCGCGGGGGCGGGTCCTCGTCTCCTGGCTCGCGCGCAAGGCCGGGCTCGTGCACCCGACCCGCATGCCCCAGCGCGACCTCGACGCCTACCTCGACCACTTCGCCGCGCTCTCCCCCGTCGTGTTCCTGCGCATGGCCGAGAACATGGCGACCCACAACGCCGAGCCGCGCGCCCACGAGATCGTGCAGCCGACCCTCGTCGTGGCTGGAGAGCGCGACCTGTTCACGCCCTTCTACCTCTCGGAGGAGGTCGCCGACCGCCTGCCCAACGCCGAGCTGTTCGTGTTCCGCGAGGGCTCCCACGCCGCGATCGTCGAGCAGCCCGCGGCGCTGCACGGCATGCTCGAGCGCTTCATCGCCGAGTTCGCCCTCGACGCGACCCCCGTCGCCTCGAGCTAGCGTGGACGCGCGCCGGCGAGCCCGCGAGCGCCGCGCGGAAGCCGACGACCCCCACGCCGAAGCCCAGCTCCTCGTCGACCGGGTGCGCGCCGGAGAGGTCGAGCGCAACCAGGTCCTGCTGCTCGCCTACGCCGGACACCCCGGGCTGGCCGCGCAGCTGATCGAAGAGCTCGCCGAGTGGACGGCCTTCAACGAGGTCGACGCCGCCCTCGATCCGCTCCTCGGCGAACCCGCGACCGCGACCTCGCTGGCGAGCTGGCTGCTCGGGCTCGCGCTGTTCGAGCCGGCCTCCGCGGTGCGCGCCATGGCCACGGCCTTCCCCCTCGTCGCCGCCCGGGTGCGCGCCCTCGAAGCCGACCCCGAGGTGCAGCACCCCTACTACGCCGAGGAGTTCGAGTACGAGGTCGAGAGCGCGGGCCAGGCGCTCAACGCCGCCTTGATCGCGTTCATGAACTGGACCGCCACCGGCGCGACCCCGCTCTTGTGCGCCGAGCTGCGCCGCTCCGCCGGCCAAACCAGCTGGTACGGCGACGCGGTCCCCCGCGGCTTCTCGGGGCTGTTCGAGGCCCCCGCCGACTGCGCCGAGTGGACGCCGCTGGCCCTCGAGGCCGGAGAGAACCGCCGCCGTCGCCGGCTGCAGCTCGAGGGCTGGACCTCGCTGCTCGAGGCGGCCGGCGTCGACCTCCCCCAGGCCCTGGCCGCGGCCCAGGGGGCCGTGCAGGCCCACGTCCGCGGGGCGCTGGGCCTGTGAGCGCTCAGCCCCCGCGCGCGTAGCGCACGAGGTCGATCGTGGGCTCGAGGGTGCGGCTGGAGAGGATCTGCAGGCCCGCGACCTTCCCGCGCAGGGCGTCGACGATCTGGTGCGTGATCTCCTCGCCGACCTTGCGCACGCTCCCGCTGCGCTCGGCGTCGCGCAGCCGCTCGAGCACGGCGTCTGGCACACCGTCGGGCCCGCTCAGCCGGCGCATGTGCTCGGCCTCGCGGTAGGAGCTCAGGGGCGTGACGGTCGCGATCACGGCCAACCCATGGTCCGCCAGGCGCTCGTAGGCGCGCTCGAAGCCCTCGAGGTTGTAGATCGGCGGGGTCAGCGCGAACTCCGCCCCGGCGTCGACCTTCCAGGCGATCCGCCGCAGCTCGTGGTCGAGGTCCATGGCGTAGGGGTGGAAGTGCACCCCGGCCACGAAGCGGGTCCTCCCGTCGAGGGAGCTCCCGCCCACGTCGAGGCCCTGGTTCAGCCGGTGCACCATGTTGGCGAGCCCGATCGAGTCGACCTCGGGGCTGACCTCCTGGCGCGGATCTCCGGGGTGCGCCGAGGAGCCGGTGACCAGGAGCAGGTCGCGGATCCCCAGGGCGTGCGCCCCGAGGAGCTCCGACTGCATGCGCATGAGCGTGCGCTCCCGGCAGGCGTACTCGATCACGCACTCGACCCCGACCTCGCGGGCCAGGAGCTGGGCGGTCGCGAGCGGGGGCATGCGCGCGTGCTGGGTGCCCTCGGAGATCGCGAGCAGGTCGACGCCGGCCTCGCGCAGGCCCCGCGCGAAGTCGAGGGTCGCGTCGGGGGCGCAGCCCCGGGCGGCGGCGACCTGCACCACGATCGGGAAGCTGCCCTCGGCCAGCGCCTTGCCGAGCCGCGACTTCTCGGCGAGGGGCACCACCGGCAGCGCGCGCTTCGCGACCTCGTCGGCGGTCAGCGCCGGGCGCGTGGCCTCGGGGCGGACCGCGATCACGGCGTCCTTGATCGCGCGAATGTGCTCGGGGCCCGTGCCGCAGCAGCCGCCGACCAGGCGCACCCCGGCCTTCACGAAGCGCTTGGCGTAGGAGGCGAGGAACTCGGGCGAGCTGAGGTAGATCAGGCGTCCGCCGACCTCCCGCGGCGCGCCGGCGTTGGGCATGGCGCACATGGGCTTGGAGGTCGAGCGCCGCATGTCTTCGATCGCCTCGAAGGTGGTCACCGGCCCCACGCTGCAGTTGACGCCGATCGCGTCGACGTCCCAGCCGTCGATCGTGCGCGCGAAGCTCGCGGGCTCGACGCCCTCGGGGGTCGCGCCCTCCTCGGTCACGGTCACCGAGGCCACCACCGGGATCTCGTCGCTCAGGGTGCGGATCGCCTCGACCGCCTCCCGCAGCTCGGGGAGGTTCGAGAAGGTCTCGAGCATGATCAGGTCGACCCCGGCCTCGATCAGCGCGCTCGCCTGCTCGGCGAAGGCCGCGCGGGCCTCGTCGATCGAGGTCGGACCCCAGGGCTCGATCCGCACCCCCAGGGGCCCCATGGAGCCCGCCACCAGCGCCTGGGTGCCCTCGGTCGCCAGGCGCGCCAGGCGCACCGCCTCGGTGTTGATCTGCGCGACCAGGCCCTCGAGCCCGTAGGCGGCGAGGCGAAAGCGGTTGGCCGAGAAGGTGTTGGTCTCGATCACGTCGGCCCCGGCGGCCACGTAGGCCTCGTGGACCGAGCGCACGAGGTCGGGCTGCGAGAGGTTCAGCTCGTCGAAGGAGCGGTTAATGAACACGCCCTTGGCGTAGAGCATGGTGCCCATGGCGCCGTCGCACACGGCGATCCCGTCCGGGCCGAGCAAGCGGGAGAGTCGGTCTTTCGCCATGCGGCCTCCGTGACGGACAGGGAAGGGTAGCGTCGAATCCACCGAGAGTGAAGCCCGCTCGCCGTTTACGCCGGCGCGAGCCCCGCCGGGGGCCCAGGCGTTCGCCCTGGCAGGGCAAGGAATTATGGAGTGCGCGCGGCTCGCAAACCCGCGACGAGGAAGCTAGGCTTTGGGAAAGGCAGACGGGCAGCGGTGGGTTCGCGGATCTTCATTTACCACGTGAGCGGGGCCAAGCAGGGCGAGATCGAGGTCTGTACTTCGAACGTCGTGCGGATCGGTCGGCAGCCTGGGTGCGAGGTGCAGGTCGATCCCTACGCCGACCTCTACGCCTCGGGGCACCACGCGCAGATCACCTGGGTCGGCGGCGAGCAGTTCACCCTCGCCGACACGGGGAGCAAGCTCGGCACCTTCAAGAACGACCTGAAGGTGGTCGACCCGGTCGCGATCACCACCGGTGACGTGATCACCCTCGGCCGCGACCGCCAGGGACGCACCGGGCCCCAGCTGCGCTTCTACCTCGACCGCGACATTCTCAAGTGCCCGGGCTGCCAAGACCCGGTCTACAAGCGCCACTTCACCTGCCCCTCGTGCACCCAGAAGTTCTGCCTGCGCTGTATCGACTTCCGCCAGAAGACCTGCAAGCCCTGCGGTCAGCGACCGCAGGCCATGCCGGCCGCGCCGGGCTTCCCGCCGCCCCCGCCCGGCCGCGATCCCTTCGGCCCCGTGGGCTCCAACAGCGAGCCCGAGCTGCGGATCCCCGACCTCGCGGTCTACACCAGCGCCAACCCGCCGGCCCCGCCCGGCACCCGCCCCCCCGACGCCTCCGGCTCGGGGCGACTGGGCCCCGGCTCGGCGCGCCTGGCCCAGGCCGCGCAGCCGCACAGCGGCGACTCCGCCCGCCTCGAGCGCTCGGGCTCGGGGCGCATGGCGAGCTCGGGCTCCAACGCCTTCCCGCGCCCGCAGGTGCCCCAGGCCCCGGGCTCCGACCGCTTCCCGGGAGCCAGCCCCGGGCCGACCCCCAGCGGCTACGTGCCCACGATCTCCTCGACCGCGCGCGCCCCCCAAGCGCCGCTCCCCCCGAGCCCGCCGACCGACGACGACGCGGCCTCGATCTTCTCCGACAGCGTCGACGGGGGCGACGACAGCTTCGAGGCCGAGGCGCCCCCCGCGATCCCCTGCGAGCGCTGCTCGGCGCCCTTGAGCGCGGCGGACTTCTTCGTGTGCGCCACCTGCCACAAGCGCCTCTGCCCCAAGCACCACCACGGCGGAGAGAGCTGCGACCGCTGCCTGGCGGTCGACCAGAGCCTGCTCGAGACCGACGACGACCCGCCGCCGGCCTGGGCCGGCCCGCGCCCGCCCATGCCGCCGCAGGCCCCGGCGGTCCCGCTCCCGGTGGGCGCGGGCAGCGAGCTCACCGGCGTCGACTTCGAGTGCCCGGGCTGCGGGATCGCCCTCGCGCCCAAGGCGGAGACCTGCCCGGGGTGCTGGCGCAAGTTGAAGTGAAAGCTTCGCCGCCGCCCGGCGTTCTTGCTCGCACAGGAAAGGACCCCCGAGCTTGAACGCGAGCGCGCTGCAAACCGACCTCTACCAGCTGACCATGGCCGCCGCCCTCTGGAAGGCGGGCGTAGACCACGAGGTCACCTTCGAGCTGTTCACCCGCCGGCTGCACCCGCGTCGCGGCATGTGGATCGCGGCCGGCCTGGAGCAGGCCGTCGACTACCTGCGCGGCCTGCGCTTCACGCCCGAGCAGCTCGCCTTCCTGCGCGGGCTCCCCGTGTTCGCGGACACCGACCCGGGCTTCTTCGCCGCGCTCGCCGACCTGCGCTTCACGGGCGAGGTGTGGGCGATCCCCGAGGGCACCCCGGTCTTCCCCTACGAGCCGCTGCTGCGCCTGCGCGCGCCGGCGCTCGTGGCGCAGCTGGTCGAGACCCGCCTGCTCGCCATGATCAACTTCCAGACCCTGATCGCGAGCAAGGCCGCGCGGGTGGCCGAGGCCTGCGGCGCCAAGCGCTTCCTCGAGTTCGGCACCCGCCGAGCCCACGGGCCCGAGGCCGGTCAGCTCGCCGCCCGCGCGGCCTACGTCGCCGGCGCGGCGGGCACGAGCAACGTCGAGGCCGGCCTGCGCTTCGGCGTGCCCGTCTCGGGGACCTTCGCCCACGCCTGGGTCATGCAGTTCCCCGACGAAGACCAGGCCTTCCGCGCCTACGGCGAGGCCTTCCCCGGGCGCACCACGCTCCTCGTCGACACCTACGACACCCTCGCCGCGGTCCGGCGGATCGTCGACCAGGAGATCCCCTGCCGCGCCGTGCGCCTCGACTCCGGCGACCTGGGGGCGCTGGCGCGCGAGGTGCGCGCGCTGCTCGACGCCGGCGGACGGCGCGAGGTCCAGATCGTCGCCAGCAGCGACCTCGACGAAGACCGGATCGCCGAGCTCGAGGCGCAGGGCGCGCCGATCGACGTGTTCGGCGTGGGCACGGCGCTGGCGACCTCCAAGGACGTCCCCGCCCTCGGCGGGGTCTACAAGCTCGTCGCGGTCCACCCGCGCGACGGCGAGACCTGGCACCCGGTCAAGCTCGCGAGCGAGAAGGGCTCCTGGCCCGGGGCCAAGCAGGTCTACCGCCGCCGCGACGCCACGGGCTACGCCGGCGACTGGGTGGCCCTCGCCGAGGAGGCGCCCCCGGCCGACGCGACGCCCCTGCTCGAGCCCGTGCTCCGCGACGGCGAGCTCCTGCGCCCGCACCCGGCCCTGGCC
>JAGQRJ010000816.1 GCA_020425635.1 Planctomycetota bacterium
ACGACCACGCACGAGCGCTCGGGGACCCCGCGCTCGAACTCCCGCACCACCAGCGAGCCCCGCCGCGCGGAGCTGCGCCAGTGGATCGCGCGCGGGCTGTCGCCGGCGCGGAACTCGCGCAGCGAGCGCACCCGGTCGCGCTGCTCCGCGCCCTGGAGGTAGGCGGCCGCCGCGTTGCCTTCGCCGCGCTCCACGCGCTCGAGGGCTCCCGTGCGTAGGGGGTAGACGCGCGGCGTGACGAGCAGTGTGTGGCGCGCGCGCGCCACAGCGCGGGCTTCCGCCAGCCCGAAGGGAGCCGCGCAAGCCACCTGCACGCCGTCGAGGGTGTGCTCGCCGCGGGGCAGCTCCGCGTCGGGGCGCAGGCTGAGGTGCAGGGTCGCGCCCGCAGGGATCCCCGCCAGCGCCTGCGGGGTCTCGCTCCAGGGGCAGCGGATCCGCAGCGCGAGGGGGCAGCCGCGGGGGTTGGCCGCGCTCAGCCGGAGCGTCAGGCGCCAGGGGCTCCCCTGGGCGACCTGCGCGGGGCCGTCGAGCCCGAGCACGAGCCCGCGCACGGCGCGGCGGGCGAGGAGCGCGTTGACCGCGATCACGCCCAGCAGGCCCCCTGCGAGAGCGAGGAGCAGGTTCGCGCCGGTGTTGAGCGACGCCGCGGTGAACCCGAGGACGACCAACCCGTACCAGCGCCCGTCCGCCGTCAGCCTTACACCCAAGCGTCGCTCCGCTCCCCTGCGCAGAGCCTACCCCCGCCGTGCGCGCCCGTCAGGGAGGAGGTCGTCGCGGCGGCTCGGAGCGGGCGGTCGAAGCAGCGAGCCAGTGCTAGGCTGCAAGGACACGAAGCGAGGACGAATGACGAGCACCAGCGATCAGGTCCGGGACATCAGCGAGAAGTGCGGCTACGCCGCCGCGGCGCTCACGATCCTGCCGATTCCGGGCAGCGAGATCATCGCCGTCATGCCGCTCCACGTCGGCATGGTGGTCAAGATCGGGCAGATCCACGGGGTCGACGTCGACCGCGACGACGCCCAGCACTTGATCATGCGGATCGGCGCCACCGTGGGCCTGTCGCTCGTGGGGAGCCGGATGGCGACCACCGCGGCGAAGATCATTCTGCCCGGCCTGGGCGGGTTGATCAGCGCGCCCTTCATGTACGCGAGCACGATCGCGATCGCGCGGGTCGCGGACCTCTACTTCGCCCGCCAGGGCGACGTGAGCGAGAACGACCTCAAGTCGCTCTACAAGCAGACCGTCAAGAACGCGCGCAAGAGCTTCGACCCGACCAAGGCGCGCAGCGACGAGGCCAAGAGCCAGGCCGAGGCCGCGGTCAAGCAGACCGAGGGGGCCGCGCCCCCCGCCGAGGCCGTCGTCGAGGCCGACCCCGCCAAGCGCCTCGAGCGCTTGAAGGCGCTCCTCGACCAGGGCTTGATCGAGCCCGACGAGTACGAGACCGCCAAGAAGCGCGTGCTGGACACGATCTAGCCGCGGTGGCGAGCTTCGACCTGGGCGACGCGGTGGGCCTCACCCGCGCCGTGGGCGTGGGGATCGAGGAGGCCTTCGCGCGCAGCAAGGCCTTGCTCGCCGGCTACGAAGGGCAGGGCTTCCAGGTGCGCTTCAGCGAAGCGCAGCCCCCCGCGCGGCTCGCGGCGGAGGTCTCCGACGCCTCCGGCACGCGCCTTCACGCCACCGTGGAGCTGCGCCCCACCTCGAGCGGCAGCGCGCTCGAGCTGCGCTTGCGCGGGCAGGTCGTGGTCGGCGGCATGAAGGGCATGCTGGCCAGCGAGCGCCAGGTGCGGCAGGTGGCGAGCGAGCGGCTCGCGGCCTTCGTCGACGCGAAGTTCCCCCCGGGCGAGACCTGGACCGCGCCGGCCGAGGCCGCGCCCGCGCCCGAGGCCGCGCCCGAGCCCGCTGCCCCCGCCGGCGGGGTCGAGGGCAAGCTCGCGCTGGTGCGAGACCTCTTCGAGCGCGGCTTGATCGACGAGGAGGACTACCGGAGCAAGAAGGCCGAGCTCCTCGATCGCCTGTAGGCGTCCGCCGCGCCGTGAGCGCGGCGTCCGCCGCGCCCACGACGGCTCGGCTCAGTTCCCCGCGAGGGCTCCGCTCAGGCCGGAGTGCAAGGGGACGGGCTCCCCGATCCGCAGGGCGTTCACGCGCAGGTAGCCGCTGCCGTTGGCGCCCTCGACCCGCACATAGCGCCCGGTCCGTGAGAGCTGCTGGACCCACACCTGCTCGCCGGGCCGGACGTAGCCCGTCCACTGTCCGCTCACGCGCAGGGAGGAGAAGCGGAGCGCGGTGCCGCGAACCTGATCGACGAACACCGACTCGACCTCCCCCGCGCCGTCGCGGAAGGCGTAGCCCTTGAGGGTCACGCGCTCGCCGTCTGCGTCGCGCAGGAGTCGAGCCAGTCGGCCCTCGGTGATCCGGGTCGCGCCGTCGTAGAACACCTTCGCGTCGTTGTTCTCGAGGTAGACCATGAGCCCCTGATCGACCGGCTCGGGGTTCACGATCCGCGCGACCTCGAGGTCGTAGCCGCCCCCAGGGGCCTGGCTCGCGCGCCCGCGGACCTCGACGGTGCGGCCGCGGAACTTGCGCAGGATCGAGGCCTGGTCGGCGTTGCTCACCGCGTAGCGCTCGCCGCCGTCCTGGATCACCACCTGGCCGGCGCTGATTCGCACGCGCCCCGAGATCGCTCGGGTGCCGAACTCCGCCATGAGTCGGGCCTTGATCGACTCGATCACCGAGATCAGCGGGCGGAGCTTGGCGTCGTACTGACCGTAGTAGCCGTATTGCCCGGAGGTCTCGCCGGCGAGGGCCGGGATCGGCGAGCTCACGGTGAGGGAGAACGGCTCAGCGATCAGGTGCATGGGGATCACGACGTCGAGCGGGTTGGGGAGTGTGCCGACGCGCGCCCCGCGCACCGCGTCGGTCAGCTGGCGCAGCTCCGCCGCGGAGGCCTGGCCGTAGATCGGCATGACCAGGGCGGTGGGGTGCGAGCGCAGCACGCTCACGTCGCCGTTGGCCTCGACGACGACGTCGCTCGTCCAGGGCCACTGACCCCCGTCGTAGATCTGGGTGTGGAGCTTGACCTCGCGGAAGGGTTGACCGACGGGCGGCGGCGGGGGAGGCGCTCCCGCCTGGAAGCTGAAGCCGCCCGGGAGCGAGCGGATCTTGACCACGTGGAAGGGGGAGGTGATCACGCTGATCGCGGGCCCGCTCGGGGTGCGCTCGCTGACGTAGACCGTGTTGAGGTAGGCCGGGGGGGGAGCGGGGACGGGCAGGATCGTCGCCAACTGCTCGTGGGTGATCCGGTCGATCGAGATCCCGTAGCCCCCCGAGGATTGGGTCCCCATGAAGACGGCCAGCACCGTCTCGCTGCTCCAGTCGATCGGCCCGCCGATCGCCTGGTCGAGGTTCAGCGCGCGCAGCTCTTGTTCGTTGGTGATCACGTGTCGTCCCGCCGGCGGGGAGCCGGGGGCGAAGTTGCCCTGCGCCAGGGTCGTGAAGGGGACGTCTTGTTGAGCGAAGGCGCCGGTCGCCAGCGCTCCGAAGAGGGCGCAGGCCAGAGCCGCGCCGCGGGTCAAGGGGTGCATGGTGGGTCTCCTGTTGGCGTTGCGCCAGTTTGTGATCCCGCGTGCAAGGCTCGGGCCAATCTCTTTTCAGTGACCTTGTGTTCGTAACCATTTCGCTCGCCGCGCCGCGCCATGACCGAGTCCGGGAGGCGTCAGCGCGTCTCCGTCGCACGCTTCCCGAGATCCGCGGGACGCACCCGAGCGGCCGTCGCACCCCGGAGCTTGCCAAGGGCCGGCCGTTCGCTAGGCTCCCGCGAGCTGCGAGGTGCGACCCATGAGCGACCGAACCCTGACCGAGCTGCGCGCGCACTGGGACGCCTTCGCCGAGCTGTTCGAGGCGCGCTTCGAGCGCGCGACCCTGCAGCTCGCCCACAGCCTGCTCGCGCAGCTCGACCTGGACGAGGCCCCCGACCTGCTCGAGGTGGGGGCCGGCGCCGGGGGCGCCGCGGTGTTCGCGCGGCGCTTTCTGCCCCAGGGGGCGCGGCACGTGGCGACCGACCTCTCGCCCGCCATGGTCCGGCGAATCCAGGCGCGAGCGCCCGGGATCGAAGCCCTGGAGGCCAACGCCGAGGACCTGCCCTTCGCGGACGCGAGCTTCTCCCGGCTGATCGCCAACCTCTGCTACATGCTCGTGCCCGACCCCGAGCGGGCGCTGCGCGAGGCCGCGCGGGTGCTCGCCCCCGGAGGGCGCTGCGCGTTCAGCGTGTGGGGGCGGCCCGAGCACAGCCCGCTGTTCACCCTGCCGCCGCGGGCCGCCGAGGCCGCCGGGGTCGAGCTGCCGCCCGTCAAGCGCAGCAACTTCCACCTCGGCGAGCGCGAGGCGCTGCTCGCGCGGGTGCGCGCGGCGGGGCTCACCCCGCTGCGCGCCTGGTATCAGCCCGCGAGTTTGCCGGTGAAGGACGGCGCGGACTTCGCCCAGGCCGTGTTCTCCAACCCCACCTGGCGGGGCATGGCCGCGCGCCTCGAGCCCGAGGTCCTGCGGCGCGCGCAAGCCGAGCTCGCGCGCCTCGCCGATGAGCACCTCGCGACCTGCGCCCCGATCGCCCTCGAGGGGCTGCTCGTGGTGGCCGAGCGCGAGGGCTAGCAGCCGCTCAGCGGTTGGGGTCTGGGGCGTAGAGCAGCGCGCCGTTCTTGATTCGGTCGATCACCGCGGTTCGGTGGCGCATGTCGAGCGCGAAGCAGCCCCAGCTCCGTCCTGCGCGTCGGCCGGCCTCGCTCACGTAGTTCGCGCCGTGGATCACGATCGCTCGGGCTCGGGCGCGGCTGTTGGTGCCGCTCAGGCCGTCGAGCCGCAGCGAGTAGCCGTGCCGGCCGGAGTAGGTCTCGGCGGTGCGGTAGACGCCTACCGAGGTCTGGTGGGAGTTGTTGGCGTTCGAGAAGGTCTGGGGGCGGCCGGTGTTGCGGGGATCCGACCCCGAGCCGTGGCTGGTTCGATAGCCCGAGACGTTGCCGGTGCTGCGCTCGACGATGAAGAAGCGCTGCTCGGAGCTGTGTCGGGCCAGGTCGACGACGACGAACACGTCCTGGCGGAAGCCCGAGCGGTTGCTGGCGAGGACGCCTTCGGCCTCGCGGATCAGCTGGCGCAGGCGGCCGCTGGCGTTGACCTCGGGGGTGGGCCGAGCCGGGGCCACGGTGCCGCCGCTGGCGGCGGCGGGAGCTGCCGCGACCGCGCTCAGGTCGTGGCCGCTCTCCTGGGCGGCCGCGACGGCGCGCGCGGTGTTGGGGCCGAAGATCCCGTCTTCGGCGATCCCGGCGCCGAGGCGGTTGAGCTCGCGCTGGAGGGCGAGCACCCGCGCGC
>JAGQRJ010000817.1 GCA_020425635.1 Planctomycetota bacterium
TCGACGCCGCGACCGAGGCCCTGGTCGCCCGCCTGGGGTCGACCCACGCCGACCTGCGTCGCAACGCGGCGGCCCACCTGATCGAAGGCGCGGCGCGCGAGCCCGCTGCGTCGGCGGCCTGGGACGTGATCCTCGAGGCGCTCGAGGAGGGCGACCCGCGCGCGCAGGCGACGCTCTTGGGCTGGGCGCTGGCGGGGGACCTCGCGCCGCTGGCCGCCGACCGTGAACGCCGGTGGCTCGAGGGCAGCGACCCGATCCGCATGGCCTGGGCCGCGGGCGCTTGGGTCCAACGCGCGGCCGTACGGGGCCCAGACGGGGCGCGTCGGGAGGCTGGCGGCGCCTTGCTGCGCCTCACGATCGAGCCCTCGAGCCTCCCCGCGCGGATCGTCGCCCGCCGCGCGTTCGCGGGCGACGCCGAGCGACTCCGCACCCTCGAGCACACCTTCGGCGAGAGCGGCGAGGTGATCCACCGCGGCCTCGTCGCGGCGCTGCTCCGGGACCCCGACGGCGCCTGGGCCGCCGGGGTCCTCTCGCAGCTGATCCCCTACCTCGAGCTCGACGCGGGCTGGGCCCAGACCTTCGCCAGCGCCCTGCCCCAGGCCAGCCTCCCCGTTCAATGGCAGCTGGTGCGCGCGCTCCAGGACCTGGGCGTCGACGCCTTCGCCGCGGCCCCCGCGCTCCGCCGCGTCTTGACCACCACCCAGGACCCGGCGCTGCGCCTCGCGCTCGAAGACGCCCTCGCAGCCGTCCTCGGAGCCTAGCTGCTAGCCCGCACTTCTCACCACTCGCTCCGCTCGTGGATTCGAATTCGCAGGCGGCTACCCCGCAGACTCAGCACTTCGTGGTGAGTTTGCGGGCTAGACGGCGTCAACGGGCTAAGCCTGTTGCTCGACCTCGGCCGCCTGCCGAATCACCTCGAGCAGCTGGTCCCCGTAGCGGGTGACCTTGGCCGGGCCGAGGCCATAGACCTCCAGCAGGGCCTCGCGGCTGGTCGGCCGCTCCTCGGCCAGGACCTCGAGGGTCCGGTTCTGGAAGATCCGAAAGGGCTTGGTGCGGCGCCGACGCGCGAGGTCGCTGCGCAGGTGGCGCAGCCGGCTGAGCAGGTCGCCGCTGGGCAGGCTGGCGGCCACGGCCCGCGCCTTGGCCTGCGCCTTCTTGGTGGCCCCGGGCCCCCGCGGCTTGAGCTTCGAGGCCTTGGCCGTGGGCTCGTCGCCCGGGGGGTCCTGCTGGGCCTTGGCGCGCGCGCGCTTGGGCTTGGCCGCCGCCTTGGGCTTGGCCGCCGCCTTGGCCCGGGTGCGCTTGGGCTTGGCGGCGGGGGCCGCGCCGGAGCGCCGCTCGACGACGGCCTCGGGGCGAGGCGCGCAGCGGTCGCAGGCGTCGCAGCGCGGAGCGCCGCTCGCCCCGAAGTAGTCGAGGATCATGCGTCGCCGGCAGCGGGTTCCGGAGACGTAGCCGAGCATGTCCTCGAGCAGCTTCCGGTGGTGCCTCTCCCGCGCGGCGAGGAGGGTGAAGTCGACCTTCTTCAGCCCTCCGGCCTCCTCGAGGATCCGCAGCGCGCTCTCGACCGCCCGACCGTTGACCTTGCTCGGCATGGCCTGCTCGACGAGGAAGGGGTCGTCGCCGACCTGGTCGGACACCCGCGCGACCTCGGCGATCACCTCCCGGGAGGGGAAGGTGGTGTCGAGGAAGAAGCGCTGCAGGTGCACGTCTTGCGGCGCGTAGAGCAGCGCGCAGATCGCCGGGGTTCCGTCACGTCCGGCCCGCCCCGCCTGCTGGTAGTAGGCCTCGATCGTCCCCGGGACCTCGTAGTGGATCACGAAGCGCAGGTCTTGCTTGTCGATCCCCAGCCCGAAGGCGTTGGTCGCAACCACGGTCTGCGCCTTGCCCGAGAACAGGGCGCGCTGCACGCGCTCGCGCTTCGCGCCGCTGAGCCCGGCGTGGTAGAGCTCGACCCCCACGAACTTGGCAGCCTTCAGCACCCGCGCCACGCGCTCGGTCGACTTGCGGGTGGCGCAGTAGATCAGCCCGGGCCCTGGGGGCACGCGGTCGAGGAGCGCGATCAAGGCGCGCTCCTTGAGCGCGCGCCCGCCGTAGAGGCGCTGCACGCTGAGGTGCAGGTTCGGGCGGTCGAAGCCGCGCACGAGCACCAGGCGATCCGGGGCCAGGTCGAGGTGCTGGGCGATGTCGTCGCGCACCTGCGAAGTCGCGGTGGCGGTGACGGCCACCACGGGCGGGCGCCCGCAGAGCACGATCGCCTGGTCGAGGCGCCGGTAGTCGGGGCGGAAGTCGTGACCCCACTCGCTGATGCAGTGGGCCTCGTCGACGGCGAACAAGCCGACCTCGACGCCCTGCAGCGCGCGGACGAAGCGCGGGCTCTTGAAGCGCTCGGGGGCGACGAACAGGATCTTGACCTTGCCGCGCGCGACCCGCTCCAGGACCCGGGCCTGCTCCGCCGACGAGAGCTGGGAGTTGAGCACCGCCGCGGGGAGGCCGCGCGCGACGAGCTTCTCGACCTGGTCCTGCATCAGCGCGATCAGGGGCGAGATCACCAACGCCAGCCCGGGGCGACGCAGCCCCGGGAGCAGGTAGGTCAGCGACTTGCCGCCGCCGGTCGGGAGCACCGCCAGCGCGTCGCGACCCTCGAGCAAGGCCTCGATCACCTCACGCTGGCCCGGGCGGAAGTCTTCGTGCCCAAACCAGCGCTGGAGGTCGGCGCGCAGCGGATCGTCGAGCAAGTCGAGGGGCAGGCCCTCGTCGAGGCCGCCGTCGGGGTCCGCGAACGGGTCGGAGAGGTCGTCGTCGTCGGCCCACGCCGCGAGGGAGGCCGCGGCGGCCGCGAGGCCTGCCGGCGCGGGCGCCGGGGGCCTCGGCTCGACGAACCCTCGGCCCAGCACCTGAGCGAACAGGGGCACGTCGTCCGGCGACACGGGCTTGGAGGGAATGGCGACGCTCCAGTAAGGGGTTACGTGCGACCAGGGTAGCCCTCGCCACCGACAGCCTCTCGACCGAAAACTTGCCCTAGGAAAGCCTTGCGCCGCGATGGAATGCGGCTATTATTCGGCCTTCCAACGGTTTCAGATTCGAGGACGAAGGCTACATGGCCACCAAGCCCAACGTTAGCTACGTGGTGCGCAAAGACGAGCCCATCGAGAAGGCTCTGCGGCGCTTCAAGCGCATGTGCGACCACGCCGGGATTCGCAAGATCGTCCGGCTGAAGCGGTTCTACGAGAAGCCCAGCGACGCCCGCCGTCGCGAGCTGCGCAAGCGCATTCGCAACCAGCGTCGCGCCGAGCGCAAGGCAGCCCAGCGCAACCAGCGCAAGGCGCGCAAGGTGCAGGCTCGCCTGCGCTCCCGCAGCATGGCCTTCTCGGCTCCGCCTCCTCCGGCCGCTCCCAAGCCCGAGCCGGTTTCGGCGACCACGGAGTAGCGGCCCCTTGGGGCTGACGCTCTCGGCGCGCTGCGCCGCCTGCGGCTACGACGAGGACGACATCAAGCTCGGCGCGACCCACCAGGAGATCGCGCAGCACGACGTATGCACCCGCGAGGTCTACGTCGTGTCCTGCTGTACGCGCCTGGCGAGTCTGCTGATCTACCTCGGCCAGCCGCTCCCCGCAGACCTGCCCTGCCCGCACTGCGAGCGCCCGGTGGACTTCGACGCGAGCCCGCGGCTGCCGATCGCGACCCTGTCGGGGGTGCGCCTCACGGGCCACCCCTGCCCGCGCTGCGGCGCGGCGGAGCTCGGCTTCACGGAGCTCGGCCGCTTCGTCTGAGGGCTCAGCGAAGGGGTCTGCGCTCCCCCTCCGAAGGCCCGACTGAGCATGGTAAAACCTGGGCTCGTCGGGGGCTGGGGTGCGCACCACAATCTGGGCCACAATGCTGTTCGCGTTCTACCTGGGCCTCTCGGGCCAGTGGAACAACGCGTTCCTCGTCGCGAGCGGGGCGGTCGCGAGCGTGCTCGTCGCGCTGCTCATGCTGCGCCTCGAGCCCAGGATCCTCGACAGCCCCTTCGCCCTCCTGCGCGGAGCCTTGCTCTACGGCCCCTGGCTCGCGCTGCAGGTCGTGATCGCCAACCTGAAGGTCATGCGCGCGGTGTGGCTCCCCGGGCGGGTGCGCCCCCAGGTCCTGCGGGTGCCGTGCAAGTTGAGGTCGGGCCTCGGCCGCGCGATCTACGCCAACTCGATCACGCTCACCCCGGGGACCGTCTCGGTGCTGCTCGACGGCGACGCGATCGTCGTGCACGCGCTGACCCCCGAAGACGCCGAGGGGGTGGCCTCGGGCGACATGCACGACCGGGTGCTCGCCCTCGAGCCGGGCTTCTCGCCGGACGCAGGCGCGGTCGCGTGAGCGCCTACCTGGCTGCCGGCGCGGGCCTCCTCGCGGCGATGCTGCTCCTCGTGGTGCGCGCAGCCCTCGGCCCGAGCGTCTACGACCGGATCCTCGCCATGAACTCCCTGGGCACGAAGACCGTGCTGTTCATCGCGCTGCTCGGCTTCCTCCAGGGGCGACCCGACTTCGTCGACGTGGCGCTGGTCTACGCCCTGGTCAACTTCGTCTCGACCCTCGCGATCCTGCGCATGGTCGAGGACGCGAGGCTCTCATGAGCGCGGTGCTCACGGCGGTGCTCCTCGCCCTCGGCTGCTTCGTGGCCCTGACCAGCGCGCTGGGGGTCCTGCGCTTCCCCGACTTCTTCACCCGCATGCACCCGGCGGGGAAGACCGACACCCTCGGCCAAACCCTGATCCTCGCGGGCCTCGCGGTTGCGGGCGGGCTGACCCTGGTCTCGCTCAAGCTCGGCCTGATCTGGCTGTTCCTCACGCTCTCGACGCCCTGCTCGACCCACGCGATCGCCCGAGCGGCCTGGGTCGACGGCAAGCGCCCCTGGGAGCATCCCGACGACGCCGCCCCCGCGCCGGAGGCGCCGCAGTGATCGGCGACGCGCTCCTGCTCCTGCTGGTGATCACCGCCTTCGCCGTGGTCGAGGTGCGCAACCTCTTCGCCGCCACGGTGCTGCTCGGCATCTACTCGCTCTTGATGGCGCTGACCTGGACCAACATGAACGCCTACGACGTCGCGTTCACCGAGGCCGCCGTGGGCGCGGGGATCTCGACGATCCTGCTCGTCGGCGCGCTGATCCTCACCGGCGACCGCACCGTCGGCAGCCGCGAGCGCGAGAGCAAGGGCGTCAACTGGCCGGCCTTGCTCGCGGTGACCCTGCTCGGTGTGGCGTTGGCCTACGGGGTCTACGACGCCCCGCTCGGCGACCCCACCGCGGCGCCGCATCTGGGCGTCGCGCGCTACTACATTCAGCAGCCGATCGTCGACGCCCACGTGCCGAACATGGTCACCGTGACCCTCGCCAGCTACCGCGGCTACGACACCATGTTCGAGACCGCGGTGATCTTCACCGCCGGCGCGGGCATGATCCTCCTGCTTCGCCGGGACCCAAGCGACGCCAGAACCCAGCCGCCTGGCGGGCTGCGGCCTGCAGCTCCGCGGAGGGAGTCGTGAGCCAGCCGCCTCCCCAAGAGCACCGCCCGGGCTTCGACGACGCCGACAACGTCGTGCTCACCAAGCTCGCCGCGCTCCTGATCCCGTTCATTCTGATCTACGGGTTCTACGTCCAGGTCCACGGCGACTTCGGCCCCGGCGGAGGCTTCCAGGCGGGCGTGATCCTCGCGTCGGCCTACATCCTCTACGCCCTGGTGCACGGGGTCCGCCGGGCCCAGCGCCTGCTCCCGCGCAAGATCACGGACGTGACCGCGCCCCTGGGGGTCGTGATCTACGCCGGGGTCGGGGTGGTGACCCTGCTCCAGGGGGGCCACCTGCTGGACTACGACGTGCTCGACCCGCAACACACCCAGCACGCCCAGGAGTGGGGCATGTTCCTCGTCGAGGCAGGGGTGGGCCTCACCGTGGCGTCGGTCATGGCGACGATCTTCAACGAGATCGCGGAGCAGTAGCGTGCTGGGCTCGATCAACTACCTGATCTACGTGCTGCTGATGATGATCGGCCTCTACGCCGCGATCGCCAAGCACAACCTGATCAAGAAGGTGATCGGGCTCTCGCTGTTCCAGACCGGGATCTTCATCTTCTACATCTCGCTCGGGGTCGTGGAGCAAGGCGTCGCGCCGATCTCGGTCGACGCTCCGACGCGCTTCGCCAACGCGTTCGACCACCTCGCGGCGCGCGACGGCGCCGACCCCGAGGCGCTCGCGCGCGCCCGCGAGGCGGTCGAGGAGGTGCTCCACCCCCACGCCGACCACGCCGACCACGGCGACTCGCACCTCGACGTCGAGGCCCCTGAGACCGTGGCCCACGCCCTCGAGGCCGCGGGCCGCGAGCTGCCAGCGGACCAGGCCGCCGCGCTGACCGAGCTGACTCGGCGCGATCGGCTGATCGTCGATGGCGTCGTGCGCCCTTACACCAACCCCCTGCCGCACGTGTTGATCCTGACCGCGATCGTCGTCTCGGTGAGCACCCTCGCCGTGGCCCTGGCGATCATCGTGTGGATCCGCCGCGAGTTCGGCACCATCGAAGACGACGAGCTCACCGAGCTCGAGCTCGAGGTGAACAACGACGCCAAGGGAGGCGAGGCGTGAGCGGCCTGCTGCCCCACCTCCCGGCGCTGATCGTGGTCACCCCGCTGCTCGGGGGCGTGCTCGCCCCGCTCTGCGGCAAGGGCCCCACCAAGGCCTGGGCCCTGGCAACCGCCGTCACCTGGGTCACCTTCGCCCTGACCTGTTGGCTCGCGGTCTCGGTCTACGACCAGGGCACCGCCCAATATTTCGTGGGCACCTGGGGCGTGGGCAGCGCTCCCGGCCCGCTGGGCGCCAAGGACTGGACCGGGATCGTCGGGATCGAGCTCCGCGTCGACCGCCTGAACGCGCTCGTCCTGTGCCTGGTCGCCGGCATGACCGCCGTGATCACCCCCTACGCCCGGCTCAGCGTGGCGAAGGAGATCCCCCACGACCGCCTGCACTTCTTCTACGCCGTGTGGCTGCTCTGCCTGACGGGGCTGCTGGGGATCACGGTCACCGGCGACGCCTTCAACCTCTACGTGTTGATCGAGATCTCGTCGCTCACGACCTACATCCTGGTCGCCCTCGGCAAGTCCCGCGACAAGCGCGCGCTGACCGCCGCGATCCGCTACCTGTTCATGGGCACCGTGGGCGCGAGCTTCCTCTTGCTCGGGATCGGCTACCTGTTCATGTGCACCGGCACCTTGAACATGGCGGAGATGGCCACGCGGGTCGCCGAGCTCCGCGACCAACGCGGCATCCACACCGCCTTCGCCTTCGTGCTCGCCGGGCTGAGCCTGAAGATGGCGCTGTTCCCGGTGCACCAGTGGCTGCCCAAGGCCTACGCCTACTCCCCGACCGCGGTCAGCGCGTTCCTCGCGAGCACAGCGACCAAGGTCGCGATCTACGGCGCCTTCCGCTTCCTGTTCACCGTGTTCGGCACCGAGTTCAGCTTCGGCGTGCTCGACGCCAACTCGCTCCTGATCGCCTGCTCCTGCATCGCGATCCTCTACGGCTCGCTGGTCGCGATCCGCCAGTCGGACCTCAAGCGCCTGCTCGCCTACTCGAGCGTGGCTCAGGTCGGCTACATGGTCCTCGGCATGGCGCTCGCCAACCGCGAGGCCCTGACCGGAACCCTGGTGCACATGGTCAACCACGCCCTGGTCAAGGGCGCCATGTTCCTGGCCGTAGGGTGCATGATCTACCGCCTCGGCTCCGCCAAGGTCAGCGACCTCAACGGCCTCGGCAAGCGCATGCCCCTGACCACCGTGTGCCTGATCGTCGGCTGCCTGGGCCTCGTCGGTGTGCCGCTGACCGGCGGCTTCGTGAGCAAGTGGTACCTCGTGCAGGGCGCGCTGCGCGCGGGGCTGTGGCCCGTCGCGGTCGTGCTCCTGGTGGGCTCCCTGCTCGCGGTGCTCTACGCCATGCGGATCGTCGAGCCGCTCGTGTTCGGCAAGGCCCCTGAGGGCGAGGAGGTCCGTGAGGCCCCGCCGAGCATGCTCCTGCCCACCGCGGCGCTCCTCGTGGGGAGCCTGGTCCTGGGGGTCAGCGGCTCGCTGAAGACGGGCCTGATCTGGACCGCCACCGGAGACCTGCTCGGGGTGGGCCAATGACCGTCGGACCCGAGCTCGCGCTCGTGATCCCCCTGGTCGGGGCCGTGGGGATCGGGCTCACCGGCTCCAAGCCGAACCTGCGCGAGGCGGTGACTTTGCTCTGCGCCGCCACGCTGCTCGGCTGCGTGAGCCTGATCGCGGCGCAGGTGCTCCAGGGCGAGCACCCCCGCTGGGAGGGGCCGCTGATGGGGCCTGGGCTGCAGCTCGTGCTCGAGGTCGAACCCCTGGGGCTGCTCTACGCCATGGTCGGCGCCGTGCTCTGGATCCCGAACTCGATCTACTCGATCGGCTACATGCGCGGGCACCACGAGCGCAACCAGACCCGGTTCTACATCTGCTTCGCGCTCGCGCTCTCGAGCGTCATGGGGATCGCCTTCTCGGGCAACCTCCCGACCCTGTTCGTGTTCTACGAGACGCTGACCCTCTCGACCTTCCCCCTGATCGCGCACCACGGGAGCCCTCAGGCCAAGCGCTCGGGGCGGATCTACCTCGGGATCCTGTTCAGCACCTCCATGCTCTTCCTCTTGCTGGGGATCTGCTGGGCCGGCGTGGCCAACGGCGGCGACCTGAGCTTCAAGGCGGGCGGGATCCTCGGGGGCGTAGACCCCGGTGTGCGCAGCGTGCTGTTCGTGCTCTTCGTGCTCGGGATCGGCAAGGCCGCGCTGATGCCCTTCCACTTCTGGCTCCCGGCAGCCATGGTCGCGCCGACCCCGGTCAGCGCGCTCCTGCACGCGGTCGCCGTGGTCAAGGCCGGCGTGTTCTGCATGCTCAAGATCATGCTCTACGTGTTCGGGCTCGACGTGGTCCGCGACCAGGTGCACCACGAGTGGCTGATGTCCCTCGCCGCGTTCACGATCCTCGTGAGCTCGATCGTGGCCCTGAACCAGGACAACCTCAAGGCGCGCCTCGCCTACTCCACCGTGAGCCAGCTGAGCTACATCGTGCTCGGCGCGTCGCTGGGCAGCGTGCTGGGGATCCTCGGCGGCGGCCTGCACGTGGCCATGCACGCCACGGGCAAGATCACGCTCTTCTTCTGCGCCGGCGCGATCTACGTCGCCGCGGGCAAGACCAAGGTCAGTCAGCTCGACGGCCTCGGCCGCAGCATGCCCGTGACCATGGGCTGCTTCGCCGTGGGCGCCATGAGCATCATCGGGCTGCCCCCCCTCGGAGGCGCCTGGTCCAAGTGGTACCTCGGGCTCGCGACCCTCGACTCCGCGTGGCCCTGGCTCCTGGCGGTGCTCATGGTCAGCTCGCTGCTCAACGTCGCCTACCTGATGCCGATCCCGATCCGCGCCTTCTTCCTCCCCCCGCCCAGCGGCGGCCCCGAGCCAAGCGGGATCCAGGAGGCGCCCCTGCCCTGCCTGATCGCGATGGTGATCACCGCGATCCTCTCCCTGCTGTTGTTCTTCGCGCCCGAGCTGGCCCTCGCGCTGCCCGAGCTGGCGCTGGGAGGGAAGCTGTGAGCGAGGAGGAGAAGAGGGAGGACGAGGAGAAGGAGGAGGCGCGCGAGGCCGAGGCCGAGGCCGAGACCGAGGCCGACTCCGAGACCGACTCCGCCTCCGAGACCGACTCCGACGCCGAGACCGACTCCGAGACCGACTCCGAGACCGACGCCGAGACCGAGACCGACGCCGAGACCGAGACCGACGCCGACTCCGAGACCGACGCCGACTCCGAGACCGACTCCGAGACCGACTCCGAGACCGACTCCGAGACCGAGACCGAGACCGAGGCCGACACCGGGACCGAGACCGAGACCGACACCGAGACCGACTCCGAGACCGACACCGAGACCGACTCCGAGACCGA
>JAGQRJ010000818.1 GCA_020425635.1 Planctomycetota bacterium
GCACTGCCACCCCCACAAGGCCCGCACGGAGACTTAGGCATGGCCTGGAGCTTGCATGCGAATTCGTCGCTTGGAGTGGCACATGGCTTCGGAGAGGGCTATAGCGGACGGAGACACCGGAGCGAGCGCCATGAAAGTCCTCCTGGTTGGGAACCCGCCGATCGTAGGCGCAAAATCCTTGCCCCGCGTCGAGCTGGGTGAGGCAGCCTCGGAGTTGTTGAGGCAGCTCCCGGACGTCGTGGTTCTCGACGGCCGCCCGCTGACCCGTGAGCTCCTCGGGACCGTGCGCCGGCTGCGCGCGCTCAAGCCCAACACCACGACCCTCGCGGTCTGCACCAAACTTGTCGCCCGATCGGTCGTCGAGGCATGCTACGAGGCCGGCGCCGACTTCGTCGTGTTCGGGACCCTCGACCTGCCGGCGCTCCTCGCAGCCAATCAGCTCACCCCCGCCCCCCCCCTCGACCCCGAGCTGAAGCTGGATTCGAGCTCCGCCCTGGAGTTCGCCCAGCGGGGGCACGTCCTCGACGCCGTGGGTCAACTCGCCGCTGGAATCGCGCACGAGCTGAACAACCAGCTGACCGCGATCCTTGGATTCAAAGAGCTGCTGACCATGCACCTCGGACCCGAAGAGGTCGACCTCAACGCCTACGCGAACCAAATCGAGTTCGCGGCGGGGGAGTCACGCAACCTGGTGAAACAGCTCCTGGCCTTCGGGCGGCGACAGGTCATGGACCCGCGCTCGCTCAAGTGCGGGAGCCTGCTGGAGGAGGTCGCTCGCGAGCTAGCCCCTGCGCTCCCCGAAGGGGTCGAGCTGAACTGGAGCCCGAGCGAGGAGCTGTGGCCATTGCGCGTCGACCCCGCGCAGATCAAGAACGTGGTGTTCTGTCTGGCGGAGAGCGCGGTCAAGGCCATGCCCGAGGGTGGGGTGCTCGAGCTGACCGGCGCGAACGTGGAGGTCAGCACTCCCGACGCCAAGCCCGACCTCGGCTTCCTGGCCGGGAGCTACGTGTGCCTCTCCGTGCGTGACAGCGGCGAGCCCTTGAGCGAAGAGGGCCGCCAGCGGATCTTCGAGCCGTTCTACGCGCGCTCCGCGCGCCACGGAAAGGGCCTCGGGTTGGCGGCGGTCTACGGGATCGTCAAGCAGTCCGGGGGCTGGATCTGGGTCAACCCCACCAGCGTCGGCACCGAGTTCCAGGTCTACTTTCCTCGGGACCAAAAGGCAGACACGACCCGCCGACTCGGACGGCGCAAGACCGCCTTCAGCCCCTCCGCCTCGGGTCAGCTGCGGGTGCTCGTGGTCGAGGATCAAGACCCCGTGAGGACCTTCGTGCGCGACATCCTCGGCGCAGCAGGCTACGACGTCACCGAGGCTGCGTGCGGCGAGGAGGCGCTCGAGCTGCTCGACGTCAGCCCCTCGGCCTTCGACCTGATCCTGACCGACGTGGCCATGCCCGGAATGGGCGGACGCAAGTTCGCCGACCGCGCGCGGGAACTGGCCCAACAGCGTGTCGTCTTCATGTCCGGGCATCCAGGCAACGCCCTGGTCGAGTGCGGCCTGTTGCGCGACGGCGAGCGTTTCCTCGCCAAGCCGTTCTCAGGCAAGGAGCTGATCTCCGAGGTCGAGGGCGCCCTGTCCGACACGCCGTCGGCGGGCACCGCGGTGAACGGCAATGGTTCGCATGGCCAGGCCTGAGGCCCGGCGAGCGAGGTCACGCCCCGGAGTTCGAGCCCAAGAGCGCGCCGATCCGCTCGAGGAGCTCGAGCGGGCTGAAAGGCTTGTGCAGCAGGTCCACGCCCCCGACCTCTCGGCAGCGCGCCGCGAGCGCCGGGTCCACGTCTCCGGTGAGGAACACGATCGGCGGCGTCGGCTGAAGGGCGCCCCGCAGCCGGTCGCAGACCGCGATTCCGCTCTCGCCCTCGAGGTGGACGTCGAGCAGCACGAGGCTGGGCACCTCATGCGCGCAGCGCTCCAACGCCTCGTCGGCGGTCGAGGCCGAGAGCACCCGGTATCTCAGACCGAGGGTCGCTTCGACCATGCTCCGCACCAGGAGGTTGTCGTCAACGACGAGTACGACGCGCTGCTCACACACGGAATCACCTGGACCGGTCGCCGCACGTGTTCACGACCCGCCGCCGATAGTACACAGTGGGGGCTCGTTTGACGAGCACCTGGGATAACCCCCAGCAACAGGTGCTGCGCTACGCGGCCGACCTGGCCGCGCTCTACGAGGAGGTCGAGCACGTCCGGGGCAACCTCCACGCGCTGCGGCAGAGGCTGTTCGGGATCGCGCGGGCCGGGCTGCAGCTCGTGGCCTGCCTCTCCCTGGAGCAGGTGTCCGACCGCCTGCTCTCGCTCGTCAGCGAGCTCCTCGGCTGTGAGAAGGCTGGGGTCTACACCGCTCAGGCGGGCCGGCTGCGGTTGGTGAGCTGCTCCCCGCCCGGAGCGTTCCGCGCTCTTGCTCCCCTGACATCCAGCCGCCTGAGCACCATCGAGCCTGGATCGGGCATCGAGGCTCAGTGGCTGGTCGCAGGGCAAGACGACTTGGTGCGCGTCATTCCCATGATCGGTCGCCAGCGTGAGATCGGGCTGATCGCTTGCGTGGGTCTCGAGGACGGCGAGCTGACCCACGCCGAACAGCGCGCGCTGCTCGACCTGCTGGGAAGCTACGGCGGGATCACCCTCGAGAACCTCAACGTCGACTCCCGCAGACACCCCGAGCCACGGACCCCAGCGACGCCCGACACCCCCGACACCTTCGGAGACCTGCTCGGCGACTCGCCGCAGACCCAACCCACCCTGCACGCGCTGCGGCGGCTCGAGGGACTCGACGCCACCGTGCTGCTCGAGGGAGAGACCGGGACCGGGAAGTCGCTGCTCGCGCACACCCTCCATGCCCGAGGCCCACGGGCCGCGAAGCCCTGTGTCGTCGTCAACTGCAGCGCGATCCCCGAGAGCCTGGTCGAGTCAGAGCTCTTCGGGCATGAGGCCGGAGCGTTCACCGGAGCGACCCGCCTGCACCGCGGGAAGGTAGAGCAAGCCGCTGGGGGCACACTGTTCCTGGACGAGGTCGCCGAGCTCCCACTCCACAGCCAGGCCAAGCTGCTGACCTTCCTCGAGACCAAGACCTTCACCCGAGTCGGAGGCGAACGACAACTCGACGTGGACGTGCGGATCGTGGCAGCCACCAACCGCAGCCTCCAGGCCTGCGTGAACGAGGGCACCTTCCGCACCGACCTCTACTACCGGCTCAACGTGTTCGCCCTGGAGCTCCCTCCCCTGCGGGCCCGCGGCGCGGACGTCGTGCGCCTGGCCCAGCGTTTTGCCGCGGAGGTCGCCGAGCGCTACGGCCTGGAGTGCCCCACGCTCACGCCGGAGGTCAAAGCCCGCCTCCAGAGCTACCCGTGGCCCGGAAACATTCGCGAGCTGCGCAACGTCCTCGAGAAGGCGATCGTGCTCTCGGAGGCTGGCGTGATCGACCCGCGGCTCTTGCCCGGTGCACCCGGGCCCGAAGTGCCTGGCTTGGGCGAAGTCGACGGCGCAGAGCCCGAGGTCGAGAGCGTCGACACGACCGTCGCGGAGGAGTCCTTCTCGGACGCGAAGGCGCGGATCGTCGAACGCTGGGAACGAGCCTACGTCACCGCGATCCTACGCTCCACGGGCGGCAACCTGACCCGCGCGGCGGAGCGCGCGAGCATGGACAAGAAGTACCTCCGCCAGAAGGTCCGGCGCCTCGAGATCGACCTCGAAGGGATTCGCTCCACGAACGCTCCGAGCTGAACCTCGAGGCCCGGGCGTTCGCTTCGCGCACGCAAATCTTGGCCCGCGCCTTGAACCGGCGGCCCCCGATAACGACCCTGGAGGCATGAGCCCTCCCCGCGCGCGCCTCCTGATCTTGCTGCTCGCCCTCGGCGTCTCCTCTGGCGCGTGCCAGGAGTCGCCCGACTCCCCGCTGCGCGACGCGCTGGAGCTGCTGCGGGTCGAGGGCCGAATCGAGCGCCAGATCGTGCTCGGCACGGTGCGCGGGCTCCTCTCCCGCAAGCCGCCGCGGCCCGACTGGTCGCCGCGCCAGCACGAAGGCGGCGAGCTGATCCGCGGGGCGGGCGACACGCCGATCCTCGTCCTGCGCGGCACGGCGCACGCCATGGGCGTGCAGCAAGGCGCGCTCCTGCGCGACGAGATCCAGGGCCTGCTGCGCTACGTGCGCCAGTTCGTCGGGCCCCGCGAGCTTCCGGACGCGCTCGCGCGGGCCAAGGAGCTCTTCGCCCCGGCGCTGCCGCCGGCCTACCGCGACGAGCTGCGCGGCCTGGCCGCGGGCTCGGGGATCGACTACGACGAGCTCCTGCTCGCCCAGTCCTTCACCGACCTCTACCGCGGCTTCGCCTGCACCTGTGTGGCCGCGCCCCTCGGCGACGCCGGCACCGGCCTCGCGCGCAACCTCGACTTCCCCGGCTTCGGCTACCTCGCCCGCTACTCGATCGTCGTCGTGCGCCAGCCCGAGGGGGGGCGGCGCACGGTCTCGATCGGCTGGCCGGGCTTGATCGGCGTGCTCTCCGGGCAGAGCGAGCAGCTCGCGCTCGCGGTCATGGTCGTCCACGACGCCGAGGGCGCCAGCGCCGGGCTCCCCTTCCAGCTCGTGTTTCGTCGCGTGCTCGAGGAGGCCGACGACGTGACCCAGGCCCACGCCTTGCTCAGCGAGCTCCCGCGGACCGTGACCAACAACCTCATGGTCGTCGACCGCGCAGGCGGCGCCGCGGCCTTCGAGCTCGGGCGCGAGGAGGTCGTGCGCCGCGACCCGCCCGCGCACCGCTGGCTGGTCTCGACCAACCACTTCGTCAGCGGCGACCTCGCCGAGGCCCGCGCCTCCTTCAGCTTCCTCAACTCGCGCGGCCGCCTGAAGAAGGCGCGGGAGTGCCGCCCCAGCGACGGGGCCTACGCGTTGGCCGACCTCCAGCAGGCGCTCCGCGAGAGCGACAACGCCGCGACCCAGCAGAGCATGGTCTTCCTCCCGCGCACGGGGGAGGTCTACGTCTCGCTCCCCGACAAGCCTCCCGCGGCCAAGGGGACGCTGGTGCGCCTGGATCCGCGCACGCTCTGGGGGGAGTAAGGCCAGGCGCCGAAGCGGCTGCTAGGTCCAGGCCGCTCGCAGGCGCTGGATTCCCTCGACGACCTGCTCGGGCTCCACCGCCGTGTAGCACAGGCGGGCGAAGCGGCTGTAGTCGTCGCCGAAGGCCGCGCCGGGGGCGAGGGACACGCCGCGCTCGAGGCCGCGGTGCATGAGCGCGAGGGCGGCTTCGCCGTCGGGCGCCAGCTCGCGCAGGTCGAGGAACACGAAGGCCCCGCCCTCGGGGCGGGTATGGGGCAGCCCCGCTTCGGCGAGGGCCTCGCAGACGACGTCGCGGCCGCGCCGGGCGAGCCCGTGCCAGGCCTCGCGCGCAGCGCCGGGGTCGTGGCCGAAGACGTTGAGCGCCATGCGCTGCCCGGCGTGGCTCGCGTGGTAGGTCGTGTAGGTCACGAGGCGCGTCGAGAGCTCGGCCAGGTCCGGGGGCGAGCACAGCGCGCCCACCCGGTGCCCGGCGATCCCGAAGCGCTTGGAGTAGGACACGGCGACGAAGGTCCGCGCGCGACGGACGCCTGCGTAGTCGGCCAAGGGCGGGTCGTCGTGGGCGAAGACCAGGTCGGCATAGACCGCGTCGACGACGACCCACAGCCCGTGGGCCTCGGCAAGGGCGTAGAGCGCGTCGCGGTGCGCGGAGCTGAGCACGAAGCCGACGGGGTTGTTGGGGTCGCTCCAGTAGATCGCCACGGTGCGCGGGGTGATCGCGGCGGCCACACGCGCGGCGAGGGTCTCGGGGTCGGGCAGCCCGCCGTGCTCGCTGACGGGGACCTGACGCAGGGCGCCGCGGCGCGAGGCGATCCCGAAGATCAGCGGCCAGGAGGGGGTCAGCACCAGGACCTCGTCGCCGGGCTCGACCACCGCGTCGATCGCGACGTCGAGGGCGCCGGTGGCGCCGGGCGTGATCGTGACCTCAGCGGCCGCGCAGGCGAGGCCCGCGCGAGTGAAGTCCTCGGCGACCGCCTCGCGCAGGGGCTCGAAGCCCGCGATCGGACCGTAGCGGTGCAGCGCCGCCTCCTCGAGGTCGAGCGCGCGCGCGGCCGCCGGAGGCGGGAGCAGGGTGTCGCCGAGGTGCAGGGGGATCAGCGTGCCGGCGGCGGCCTGCGCGCGGATCTGGTCGCGGAAGGCTACGAAGGTCGAGGGCGGGAGGCTGAGCGCGCCGCGGGCGGCCTGGGGGACGTGGGGCACTAGCGGACCTCTTCCTGCGGGACGGGCGCCTCGGGCAAGGCCGCCAGCGCAGAGCGCAGCGCGGCGGCGCTCTCGAAGCGCTGGGCGGGGTCTGCGGCGAGGCAGCGCGTGAGGAGCGCGTCGAGGGCCTCCGAGAGCTCGGGGATCAGCGCGCGCGGCGCGAGGGCGCTCCCCGCGAGGAGGGCCTCCCGGGTGGGGGTGGCGGGGAAGGGAGCCTGCCCACAGAGCGCGTAGGCCAGGGTCGCGCCCAGGCCGTAGACGTCGGCCCGGGGGTCGAGGTTGCCGCGATCGACGGCCGCCTCCGGCGCGACGAAGGGCGAGGGGATCAGCACCTCCGACTCGTCGGTGACCTCGAGCGGCTTCTTGCCCGAGGCCGCCTGGGGCGCGCGCTTCGCCAGCCCCAGGCCGAGCAGCTTGGGCGCGCCGTGCTCGGTGATCAACACGTCGCGCGGCGAGACGTGGCTGTGCACGACCTCGTGCTCGTGCAGGTGCACCAGCCCGTCGCTGAGCTGCAGCGCGAGGGCGACCGCCGCGCGCGGCTCGAGCCGTCCTCCCGCCTGCTTGCAGGCCTCCTCGAGGCTCACCCCTTCGATCCACTCGCGGAGCACGTAGACGTGGCCGTCGGCGTGCCCCGCGCCGAGCACGCGCGCGATCGTGGGGTGCTTGAGGCGTCCGCCGAGCTTGGCCCCGCGCAGGAAGCGCGCCACGCGTTGGCGGTCCTGGGCGGCGTCGGGGTCGAGGACCTTGAGCGCGACCGTGCGTCCGCGCTTGGTGTCGCGCCCGCGGAGCAGCTGCCCGTGCTCGGTCTCGGCGACCACGGCCTCGATCGCGTAGTCGCCGCAGGTGTCCCCCGCCGCGAGGCGCGGGGGCGGAACGTGGGGCGCCGGAGGCGGCGCCGGCGCGGCCTCCGCTTCGCTCCCCGGCGCGCGCTTCGGCTCGCTCTCGGGGGTCGCGAGGAAGCCCAACCAGGTGCTCGCGACCCGCACCGTGTCGCCGTCCTCGAGCTGGCGCGCGCCGAGCAGGCGCTGGTCGCCGACCCAGGTCCCCCCCTCACCCCCCAGGTCCTGCACGAACCACGCCCCGTCGACCGCGAACACCAGGCAGTGCACGGCGTCGAGCTCGGGGTCGGGCAGCGCGTAGCCCGCGCGCGCGCCGAGCACCACCGGCGCTGGCCCGTCGAGGCAGATCGCCTCTCGCGCGAGCGGCCCGCTGAGGATCACCAAGCGAGGGAAGTCAGGCATGGGCGCCATCGTAGCCCGGATCCCGGGGGCGCACACCGACACCGACTCCGAGACCGAGACCGAGACCGAGACCGACTCCGAGACCGACTCCGACTCCGACTCCGACTCCGAGACCGACTCCGAGACCGACTCCGAGACCGACTCCGAGACCGACTCCGACTCCGAGACCGACTCCGAGACCGACTCCGACTCCGAGACCGACTCCGAGACCGACTCCGAGACCGA
>JAGQRJ010000819.1 GCA_020425635.1 Planctomycetota bacterium
AGGCGACGACGGCCTCGACCCCCAGGGAGCTCGCGGGAGTCGACGCCCAGGTCGCCCCCGACGCGCCGGCCCCCGCGGCGGCGTCGCTGCCGGCCCTGCCCGCGGGCGGCCTGCAGGGGATCGTGCGCGACCCCGCGGGCAAGCCGCTCGCGGGCGTGACGGTCGAGCTCCTGGGCTTCCCCGAGGGCATGAGCGGGAAGGACAGCGGACTCCAGGCCATGCGCAGCTACCTGGTCGCCAACGGCCAGTGGGACCTCATGTTCAACCCGCGCGCCTCGGCCGCGACCGACGCCGAGGGGCGCTTCCGCCTCGAGCAGCCCGAGGAGCAGGGCCCCTGGCAGCTGCGGCTCGCGCACCCGGCCTTCGTGGTCACGCGCACCCAGGACTTCCAGCTCGAGGCCTACCCCGCGGCCGGGGCGAGCTTCGGCCTCGTCCCGGGGGCGAACCTCGAGGTCCAGGCGCGCACCCCCGACGGCGCGCCGATCGCGGCCTGGATCCAGGTGGCGCTCGGCGAGGAGCAACCCGAGACCCTCGGGCAGAGCGCGCCCTTCCCGCTGCACGCCGACCCGACCCACGCGCTGCGCGCGCTGAACGAGGACGCCTCCGGCTCGGTGTTCGCCGGCGGCTTCAGCCAAGTCAAGGTCTCGAGCGAGGCCACCGAAGAGGTCACGGTCCTCGAAGACGCGCCGGCGGTCGACGGCGACGCGCCACCCGAGGCGACCGCCTCGCCCGAGGCGGCTGCCTCGCCGGCGAGCACGGGGCCGAAGCTCGTGACCGGCTTGCCGCCCGGCACCCACACGGTGACCGCCCGCGCCACCGGCTACGCCCACGGCAGCGCCGAGGTCCAGCTCGCGGCCGGCACGACCCAGTCGCTCACGGTGAGCCTGCAGCAGGGGCTGACCCTCAGCGGGCGCGTGATCGATCGCGCGGGCAAGCCGATCCCCGAGGCGACGGTCACCGGCGTGGCCCTGGGCGGCAAGGACGCCGCCTTGGCCATGGCCCAGCAGGGCACGCAGGTCAGCGCGGTCAGCGACGCCGAGGGGCGCTTCACGCTCACGGGCCTGGAGGACTCGCCCTACTACCTCATGCCCAACGCCGAGGGTTACCAGTCCATGCGGCAGGGCGCGCCCTTCGGCGGCATGCCCGAGAGCTACCGCGCCGGACGCGCGGAGCCCGTGACCCTGACCCTCCAGGCCCTGGTCGCGATCCAGGGCCGCGTGCGCGGGCCGAGCGGCGAGGCGCTGGCCACGGTCGAGGTCACGGCGCGAGGCAAGGGCACCTGGGCCAACTCCAGCCAGCAGGTCGCGCCCGACGGGAGCTTCACCCTCTCCGGGCTCGCCCCCGGCCGCTACGACCTCAGCGCCGCGGGCGGGGGCTGGGTCTCCTTCGAGGCGCAGAGCGTGTCGGTGGGCGCCGACGGGGCGCGCGGCGTCGAGCTCGAGCTGCGCCAGGGCCTGACCGTCGAGGTCGACGTCGCGTGCGCGGGGCAGCCCGTGAGCGGCGCGTCCCTGAACCTGAGCGCGGGGGAAGAGGGCATGTTCGGCGGCCTGGGACGCGCGGGCGCGCAGGCCTCCACCGACGCCTCGGGGGAGGGGAGCCTCGCGGGCGTCGCCCCCGGTGAATACCGGTTGAGCGTGACCTGCGAGGGCTTCGCGCCCGCCGAGGTCCCGGTCGGCGTCACGGCCCAGGGCGCGGCGCGCGTGCGCGTCGAGCTCCTGGCCGGCGCGACCCTCGCGGGGCGCGTGCTCAACGCCGACGGGACCCCCGCCGCAGACGGTGTGCTCTACGCGACGCGGACGGGCAAGTCCTTCTCGAAGGACGCGCTGGAGGCCACCACCGACGCCGAGGGCGCCTTCACCCTCGAAGGCCTCGCCGCCGGGAGCTACGACCTGCACCTCATGCACATGAGCGGACTCGGGACGCCCCAGATCAAGCAGGTCGGGAGCTTCACGGCGACCCCGGGGCAGACCACGACCCAAACGTTCCGGCTCGAGGCCCCCGAGCAAATGGGGACCCTCTCCGGCCGCCTGCTGCAGGGGGACGAGCCGCTGGCCATGCGCCCGGTCCAGGCCCGCGGAGACGGAGGCAACAGCATCTTCGACGGGGGCTTCCTGTGGTTCATGACCGACGCCGAGGGCCGCTTCGAGAACGCCAGCGTCCGCCCGGGGGTGTATCGCGTCTCCTCCAGCGGCACCGAGGAGGTCCGCGTCGAGGTCCGCGCCGGGCAAGCCAGCGAGGTCGAGCTGCGGATCAAGGCGGGGGTGATCGCGGGGCGGGTCGTCGACCAGCTCGGCGCCCCGCTGGCCGACGCCACGGTCTACCTGCGGCCGGCGACCCCGAGCCACGAGTTCGACATGCTCGCGCTGACCGGCGGCGGGCGCGTGACGACCGACGCGAGCGGCGCGTTCCGGGTCCCCGAGCTGCCCCCGGGCACCTACCGCCTGGCGGCCACGGGCGTGGGGATCGGGAGCTCGGTTCCCCAGGAGGTCGTGCTCGGCGACGACGAGTCGCGGACCGGCCTGGAGGTCCGCCTCGAGCCCGCCCCCGAGGTCCGGGTGCAGGTCCTGGGGGCCGACGGCGCGCCGCTGACGGGCGCCGAGGTCGGCTACTACGCGGCGGACCTCGGCCACTCCTACGAGCTCACGCCCGGCGCGCAGACGGCGACCAACGCCCAGGGCGTCGCCCTCTTCGACGAGCTGACCCCCGGCGACTACGTGTTCTCGGCGACGTCGGCGGTCAGCGGCGCGGCGGTCTCCGGACGGGTGACCCTCGGCCCGGGCGACGAGCGCTCGCTGACGCTGCGCCTCAGCCCGCCGGGGACCCTCGTGGTCAGCGGCCCCCCGCGCACGGCGCTGCGCCTGACCCTGGCCGAGAGCCTCACCCCTCCGCCCAACGCCATGGCGAACCTGTTCGTGAGCACGAACGCCGAGGGCAGTTGCACGATCGACGACCTCCCCGCGGGCGACTACGCGGTGGAGGCGACCGCCGCCGACGGGCGCACGGTCCGCTGGCGCGGCGCCGTGCCCTCGGGCGGCGAGGGGCACGCCACCCTGCGCTGAGGGCAGAGCCCGGACTCCTCAGCCCTGCGCGCCGAGCCAGACAGAGCCCGGACTCGGTGTCGGCGTCGGTGTCGGCGTCGGCGTCGGACTCGGCGTCGGCGTCGGACTCGGACTCGGACTCGGACTCGGACTCGGTGTCGGTCTCGGACTCGGACTCGGTGTCGGTCTCGGTA
>JAGQRJ010000820.1 GCA_020425635.1 Planctomycetota bacterium
CGCCATGACCTTCACCGTGATCGTCTGTGCCCTCGTCTGCGTCGCGCTCGCCTGGGCGCCACGGCGGCGCTGGCTCGTGGTCCTCGAGGCGGTCGGCGCGCGGCCGAGCGCGGTGCTGCGGCAGCTGCGCGTGCTCGGCGGGGAGGGCCAGGCCCAGGCCGAGCACGACCTCGAGCGGCTGGGGCCCCTGCGTTGGGGGCTCTCGCGCGCCGAGGCCGAGCATTGGGTGCGGTGGCTGCGCGTCAGCGGCGCGCAGACGCGCGCGCTGCCCGAGCCCTGGCTCCCCTGGCGGGTGCGCGTGGCCCAGGGCCAGCGGGCGTTGGTGTTCCTCGAGGGCGGCTGCGAGCGCCTGCTGAACCCCGGTGTGCACTGGGTCCTCGGCGGGCGCTGGGTGCTGCGGCTCACGCTCTCGGACCCGCGGGTCGCAGGCTGGGCTGCGCGGGCGCTGCTGGCCGACGCCAGCGCGGCCGAGCAGCTGGAGGTCGTCGAGCTCGCGCCGGACGAGCGGGCGGCGGTGTGGGTCGAAGGTCGGGCGTCCGCGCTCTTGGGGCCGGGGCGTCACGTCCTGTGGCGGGCGCTCGCGCCTCGGGTCGAGCGTCTGCGCGTCCCGGCAGACGGGCGGCTGCTGCACCCCCACGCCACGGCGCTGCTCGCGGTCGCGGAGCGCGGCCAGCTCGCGCGGCACGAGGTGCCCTGTGGCTCGCGCGGCTTCCTCTACCGCGACGGCGAGTTCCTCGCGGAGCTCGGCCCTGGACGGCACCTCCTGTGGGGGGGCGTCGGGGACTTCAGCGTGCGCCAGCTCGAGGTGCGTCCGCACCTCGTGCCCGCTGCGCGTGGGCTGGCGGTCACGACCGCCGACCGGACCGAGGTGCAGGTCGACCTCGACCTCGAGCTGGTCGTCGACGATCCGCGCTGGGCCGCCGAGGCCGCCCGCGACTCGCTCGCGAGCGTGCTGCGGCACGCGGAGATCCAGCTCCGCGCCGAGCTCGGTCGGCGCCGCGTCGACGCCGCGTTGGCGGAGGCGGGCGCGGTCGAGGCCACCGTCGCGGCAGCCCTCGAGGGCCCAGCAGAGCGCTTGGGGTGGCGGGTGATCGCGGTCCGGGCGTCGGTGGTCGGGCTGCCCGCCGCCTTGGTGCAGGCGGGGATGCGTGGGCTCGAGGCCGAGCAGGCGGCGCGCCTCGAGGGGGTGCGCCGGCGCGAGGAGGTCGCCAGCACCCGCGCGCAGCTCAACACCGCGCGCAGGGTGGCGTCGTGTCCGACCCTGCTCCGGCTCAAGGAGCTGGACGCGGCGTGCGCCATGGCCCGCTCGGCGCGGGGCGGGGTCACCACGCCCCGCGCCTTGCAGGCCGCGCTGGCGCGTCGGGTCCCCCAGCGTTGAGTCGACCGCGGCCCCTGGCCCCTGCAGGGGTCAGCGGGCCGCGGTAAGCTGGTGGGGAGGAAGGTACGTCCCGTGGCCGAGTCGGAGCGTCAGCAGCAGTTCGAGGTCTACCGCCGTCGGCCTACGGGTCCCGCCCAGGACGACGACGGGAAGTTTTGGCTGATCCTCGTCTTGATCGCGGTGATCGGGATCGGGGTCGTGGGTGCCCTCTTCGCTTCGCGGAAGTCCGACGACGCGGACAAGCCCCCCCAGGTCCCGAGCAACGCGGCCAACACCGGCCCCGCGGATCCGGCCCCGCAGTCGGTCTTCGACCGCCTCGACTGGATCCAGGACCAGGAGGGGCCGGCGAGCGCCTTGGCCTTGGCCGAGGAGAAATACCTCGTCGAATACCCCAACGCCCCGAACCTGGTCGAGCGGATCAAGGCGCTGCGCGCGTTGACAACCACCGGGCAAGACGAGGTCGTGCGCGAGCTCCGCGAGGACGCGCGGCGACAGGTCGCCGCGGGTCAGCTCGAGGACGGCATGTCGACGATCGAGCAGATCCTCGAGCGCACCAACGGCCAGGACCCCGAGGCCCACTTCCTCAAGGCCAAGGCGCTGCTGCAGGGCGGAGACAACTTCGGCGCGGAGAGCGCGCTCGAGGAGGCCGCCTACCAGGGCTACAACGCGGGGGAGATCGAGGAGCTCCGCAGGCAGATGGGGCAGTGACGCCCCGCTCGCGCCGCG
>JAGQRJ010000821.1 GCA_020425635.1 Planctomycetota bacterium
GGGCGGTGGGTGACGCGCCTTCGGCGCGCACGGTCTCGAGGGCTTCACGGGTGGCGGGCAGCGCCGCAATCAAGACCTCGGTGGCAGGCAGCGCCTGCTCCGAGCTCTCGAGGGCGCGACGGTGGACCCGTTGGGCGAGACCCGACTTGTCGGGCTGGGCGAGCAGGGCGCGGCCGAGCAGGCGCAGGCCCTCGGCGTCGGCGGCGCGGAGGAAGGCGTCGGCCAGCCGCTCCTGGATCTGGGGCGAGCGCGGCAGCACCCGGGGGAGCGCCTGGGGGCCGTCCTGGGTCAGCCGCGCCACCAGCAGGCGCTCGGCGCACTCCAGCTCACCGAGGACCACGAGCTGCTGGAGGGCTTCGCGGCGCACGAGGTCGGAGGGGTCGCCGAGGACCAGCGGCTCGAGCAGGGCCTGGGAGTTGGCGTCGGCGACCAGCGCCCAGGCGCGGAGCAGGGCAACCCGCGCGGCGGGCGCCTCGGCGCGGGTCAGCTCGTGCTCGAGGGCGTGGGCGTCGAGGCAGCCGAACTCAGCCAGGCGCCCCAGCCCACGGCCGATCGTCAGCGCGTCCTCGCTGCGGCCCGGGGGCAGGTCGCCCAGGATCCCGGCCAGGCGTCGGCCCAGGGCCTCGGCCGGTCCCGCGGGCCGCTCGCCAGGGGCGGGGGCAGCGCGCAGGCTGCGCTCGGCTCCCACGCGCTCGGCGAAGCGCCAGGCGGCGAGCACGTCCGGGGGCAGCTCGGCCGCCGCCAGCTCGGGGGCGGGGAGCGTCGCGGGAGGGCGTGGCGCGGGGGCAGGCGCCTCCGCGGCCGGGGCGTCCGCCACGAAGGGTGCGCCCTGCGGACGCGGGCGCGGGGGGCGTCCCTCGCCGAGGTCGCTGAGCGCGAGCCCGACCAGCCCGGTGGCCGCGAGGGCGATCGGGAGCGCGGCGGTCAGCCGCAGCCAGCGCTTGGGGAGGGGGTGCAGCGTGCTCAACGCGGTCTCCAGGGGACCTGCACCCCGTCGGCGGTGAAGGTCCGGGGCTCCCAGGCCGGGCGCTGGCGGGCGCCGTCGGGGCCCAGCTCGAGGGGGCCGCTGGCGCCGACCCACTGCACCCCGCGGGCGAGCCCGGCCACGCGGTTCACCCGCTGCTCGGCGCCCTCGACCTGGTCGGAGGCCGTGATCAGGAGCCGCGCCGCGTCGTAGGCCAGGCGCGCCAGGTCGGGGGCGGGGCCCTCGTGGGCCTTGCCCCAGGCCTGTTCGAACTCCGGATCGCTGGGCACGGCCGCGCCGGTCGGGGGGCGCAGGGCGAGCACGCGCTCGAGCTTGCCCACCGCCGCGCTGGCGAAGGCCGGCTCGAACAGCGCCGGCCCGCCGAGCAGGCGCAGCTCGCCCGCCGCGGGGGACGCCGCGATCTTGCCGGCCAGCTCGGCGTCGGTGAACAGCACGAGGGCGTCGGGGCGGAGGGGCTCGAGCTGCTCGAACAGCCAGGGGACTTGCGCCGCCGACTCGAGCGGGAACACCAGCCGGTCGGAGAGGCCCCAGCGCGCGCGGAACGCTGCCGCGGCCTCGGCGCCCGCACGGCTCGCGCTCACGAGCACCGGGCGCTGGACTCCGGCCTGCTTGGCCAGTGCCGCCAGCTCGTCACCGAGCGGCGAGGCCGAGGGGGTCAGCTGGAGGTAGCTCCCGCCGAGGGGGCCGACCAGGTTTGGGTCGGTCTGGGTCACACTGGCCACCACGAGCTCGTCGCGGATCGACGACGCGCAGGCCAGCGTCAGGGAGCCCGGCGTGCTGGCGTCGAGCACGCAGGTCACGCTGCTCGGCTCGAGCTCGCTGAGGACGCGCGTGGCCTCGGCGGAGTCGTTCACGCCCGCGATCTCCATGAGGCCCCAGCCCTCGCCCAGCCGATCCAGTGCCAGGCGCGTCCCTTGGAGGGCGGCGTCGGCCTCGGGGCCCGCGGGAGGCAAGAGCAGAGCCAGGGTCCGGGGCGAGGGGCCGTCGGGTCCGCCGCCTTGATCCCCGCGGGTGAGCACGACTCCGACGCCGACCGCGATCACGAGGCCAAGGGTCAAAGCCAGAGCCCCGTAGGGCGCACCGCTTACGGGAGGCGAGTCGTTCATTCGTCCCCTCCGGCCGGGGCGTCGACCTGGACCCGGTGCACCTTCAGCGTGCGCAGGGGGTAGTTGCTGTGGCCGGTGGCGAAGAGCTGCAGCCGGCAGGGTCCGCTGAAGGTGCCGGGCCCCTTGTAGAGCTCGCGGTCGTTCTCGAGCAGGCGCACGGCCTCGCCGGTGACCTCGAGGGTGATCCGGGTGCGGGCCACCGGTCGGCCCACGCGGTCCTCGCGCTTTGGCTGGGGCCAGCCCTCGGTGTAGAGCGGGCGCAGGCCGCCGGCGGTGCGCCACCAGAGGAACGGGCGCGCGTTCTTGCCCGGGGGCACCCCCACGAATTCGAACGCCAGCGCCGTCTGCGCGTCGTGGGGGCGCTGGGGCGGCTGGTTGGCCGGGCGCGGCGGCACGAGGGCGAGGCCGAGGGTCAGGTAGGAGCCGTTCTCCTGCCCGTTCCAGTCGAGCTCGACCTGGACGACCAGCGGCGCGCCGGCCTTGGGGATCGTCAGCTCGCGCCGGGCCTCGACCCCGCGCAGCTTGACCGTGGCGTCGTCGGTCCCCAGGGTGTCGAGGGCCAGGACCAGTGCGCCGTCCTCGGCCTCGATCCGATCGGCCTGGGTGTCGTGCACGCGCAGCGGGCGCCAGGCGTCGAGGTTCGCGAACTGCTCGTCCCAGGTCTGGGCCGTGGCCTCTGCGGCCAGGGCACAGGCGAGGAGAGCGCAGGTGGGGATCAGGGAGCGGCTCACTTGCTCTTCTTGACCTCGTCCTGGAGGAGGAAGCTGGGGCCGGTGGCGTCGAAGAAGCGGCCCTGGAGCTGGAACTGGGTGCCGAGCTTGCCCTGGTCGTCGGCCAGGTCCTGGCGGCGGAACTTGAGCACGAGCTTGCCGTTTCCAGCCTTCTGGATCTTGGTCGGCGCTGCGCTGCGCCCGCTGTGGAGCGAGGTCAAGCGCAGGGACTCGGCGACCACGTCGCAGACGTTGGGATCGGCCGGGCAGCCGGTGGGAGGGCGGGGCAGCTCGACGAAGGCCGTCATGATCCCCATATTGCCCTTCAACGACTCGGGCTTGATCGTGAGCACGCGGCCCTCGAGCTCGACCAGGGCCACCTCGAAGGTCACGCGTTTGAATCCGCGGTTGCCGGCGCAGTCGAAGGCCTCGACCTCGAGGGTGTGCTGACCGAGCACGCCCAGGCCCAGGTCGCAGAACCCCTGCTCCGTGAGCTCGCTGGTCCCCGCCGGCAGCGGCTGGCCGTCGAGGGTCACCCGGGTCTCGACCACCCCGCCGGGGATCCCGTCGTCGTCGTGGGCGTTGAACTCGAGCGGGATCGGCAGCTCACTCTCGGGGTCGGGCTCGGGCTGGCAGCGCTTGTTCAAGCGCCCAGGGACGTAGCGGTAGACGCTCAGCGGGTAGGGCTGGTCGGGGTGGGGCGCCGCGCTGGGGCTGGCGATCGTGACCACGGGCGGGATCGGATCGATCGTGAAGCTCACGCTCGCCGTCTGGCCCAGGGCGTGGGCGGTGACCGCGTAGGCCCCGGGCTCGCTGAAGGTCGGGCCCCCGCTGAGGGGGTAGACCGTCCCCGCGAAGGTGCGCGTGCCGGAGAACGTCACCGGCACCGCGGCGCCGCCGGTCTCGACCACCACCGTCACCGCGCCGGCGTGGCAGCTGCCGTCTTCGGGGGACGTGATCGTGATCCCCAGCGCGACCACGTGGACGTAGGCCACGCAGGTGCCAAGGTTGCCCGAGGCGTCCTCGGCCTGGAAGGCGATCGCGCGCGAGGTCCCGGTCGGGATCGGGGCGGAGAGGTCGTGGGTCACCAGCGGTGCGGCGTCGCAGACGTCGCTGGCGCTGACCGAGCCCAGCCAGGCCAGGAGCTCGGGGTTGCTCAGCTCGATCTGGCCCCCGACCGGAGCGGCCAGCACCAGCGCCTCGGGGCAGGCGAGCTCGGGGGCGGTGGTGTCGACGACCTCGAGCGTGAAGCGGGCCTGGGTCTGGTTGCCCGAAGCGTCCGTGGCGGTGCAGGTGACCACGGTCTGCCCCAGGGGGAACGCGGAGCCGGCCGGCGGCTGGCAGACGACCAACGGTGCCACGTCGCAGGCGTCCTGGCTTGGCGGGGCCGGCCAACCGACGACGGTCCCCGCCAGGTCAGCCTGCTCGACCGTGAGGTCGGGGAGGGGCGGCAGCGTGGGCGGGGTCGTGTCGACCACGGTGACGGTGAAGCTGACCTGGCTCTGGTTGCCGCTGGCGTCGGTGGCAGTGCAAGTGACCAGGGTCTGCCCCAGCGGGAACACGCTCCCGGGCGGCGGCGCACAGCTCAGGGCCGGGTGACTGTCGACGAGGTCCGTGGCCGAGGGCAGCGCGTAGTGGACGAGGGTCCCGGCCAGCGTCGCCTGCTCCACCACCAGGTCGGCGGGCGCGGTGAGGGCCGGCGGGGTCGTGTCGACCACGGTGACGGTGAAGCCGACCAGGGCCTGGTTGCCCGAGGCGTCGGTGGCGGTGCAGGTGACGGGGGTCGTGCCCAGCGGGAACACGCTCCCCGAGGTCGGGGAGCATGCGAGCTGGGGCGCGGCGTCGCAGACGTCGCTGAGCTGCAGGCTGGGGAAGCTCACGCTCGCGCCGCCCGGGGCTGTGGCCTCACGCACGAGGTCTTGGGCCCCGCTGAGCACGGGCGGGGTGGTGTCGACCACGCGGACCACGAAGGACACGCTGCGGGTGTTGCCGCTGAAGTCGCTGGCGGTGCAGGTGACCGTGGTCTCGCCCAGGGGGAACACGGTGCCGGGGGCGTGGGTGCAGCTGACCGTGGGGTTGGGGTCGACCAGGTCGCGAGCGCCGGGGACGACGAAGTCGACGGCCGTGCCGGCCGCGGTGGCTTGCTCGACCTCGACGTCCTCGACCACGCAGCTCAGCCACACGGTCACGTCGTCGGAGCCGTAGTTGCTGGTGGCCACGTCCAGCCGGCCGTCGGCGTTGAGGTCGGCGGCGGCCACGGCGCTGGGGCAGTGGTGGGCGGCGAGGGTCGTGCTGCGCGCGAAGCCGCCGAGGCCGTCGCCGCGGTAGATCCCGCTGGTGTTGGCGCCGAACTCGCTGACCAGGAGGTCCAGCGCGCCGTCGCCGTCGAGGTCGGCGGCGTCCACGTCCGTGGGTTCGGCCGAGGTCGAGAGCTGACTGGCCAGGCTCCAGCTGGCGCCCGAGCGGAGGAACACGTCGAGCCGCGCCGCCTGGCGGTCGACGGCGGCCAGGTCCAGGGCGCCGTCGGCGTCGTAGTCGCCGACGGCCAGCGCGACGAAGCTCGACCCGGGGGCGAGGTCCTGCCGCGGGCCGAGCTGACCCGTGCCGTCATTTGGGAAGACCTCCAGCGCGCCGCCGCCCAGCGCCTCGAGGTCGACGTTCACGTCGCCGCGATTCGAGCAGTAGGAGCCGCGGTAGCCGAACCAGCCCGAGAAGCCCAGGTTCAGGTTCTTGCCGTTGGCCCCCACCCCGAGCTGGAAGCCGAAGTGTTGGTCCCGCGGGCGGTGGTAGAGGCTCAGCGACTTGCCGCAGAACCTGCCCTTGCCGGTGAAGCGCGCGTGGTCCTCGTCGAGGAGGTAGAGGCTCCAGCTGCTGGGATCGATCGGGCCCTGGGGGGCGTAGTGCTCGGCGCGCAGCTCGAGCTTGGGACTGGATACGGTCGCAGGCACGAAGCGCAGGTCGACGGCCCAGCGCCGGCACGGGTCGCAGGAGCTCACGATCTCGCCCCTCAGTCGCAGCGAGCCGTCGGGGGCCTCGGTCAGCCGCGGGGCGCCCGCGAACACGTAGACCGGGCCGCCGGGGAGGTCGGGCAGCCAGAACGCGTGGCCGCCGCTGGCGTCGCTGTGGGTGGCCTCGGCCTCGCTGGGAGTCCAGGCCCCCGCGACGCCCTGGCACGGGCTCAGCGCCGCGACCACGTCCAGCAGCCCGTCGCCGGTGGCGTCGGCCAGCTCGACCGCCTGCGGGCAGTGGGTGCCGGTGCTCGAGCGACCCACGAGGGTGAAGCCGCCGGCGCCGTCGCCGCGCCACAGCGAGACCTCGGCCAGGGCGGCGTCGCTGACCACCAGGTCCAGGAGTCCGTCGCCGGTGAGGTCGGCGAGGGCCACGTCGCTGGGCTGGGCACCCGTCTCCAGCCGGACCTGGGGCGCGAAGGCGCCGCCGCCGGTCCCGCGCAGGATCGACACGTCCCCCGAACCGTAGTTGGCGACGACGAGGTCGACGAAGCCGTCGTCGTCGAGGTCACCCGCAGCGACGGCGACCGGGCAGTTGCCGGTGGCGAGGGCCTCCAGCGGACCGAAGTTGCCGCCGCCCAGATTTCGCCGCAGGGTGAGGGTGTTGGCGCGGAAGTCGGCGGTGACGACGTCGGGCAGGCCGTCGGGGTCCACGTCGACCAGGGCCACGTCCCGCGGCCCGTCGCCCACCCGCAGGTCCTGGCGCTGGCAGAGGTCGAGGAGGAACTCGGGCGGGGTCGTGTCGCGCACGATCACCTGGAACGTGTGGCTGCTCTGGTTGCCCGAGGCGTCGGTGGCGGTGCAGGTGACGAGGGTCGTGCCCAGGGGGAACACGCCGCCGCTGGGAGGCGAGCACACCACGCTGGGGGTCGCGTCGCACACGTCCGTGGCGCCCGGCTGGGCGTAGCTGACCACGGCGCCCGCGGGGCCGGTGGCTTCGACGATCACGTCGGGGGTCGGGTCGAGGCTGGGCGGGGTGGTGTCGACCACGGTCAC